>DASUBC010000393.1:0-5055 GCA_035763465.1 Thermomicrobiales bacterium | reverse complement strand
CAGGCGTTCGGCGGCGCGAGCGCGCATTTCTTCCGAACCATCCAGCGCAACCACCGTCGCCTGTGGGAAGAGTTCCAGGAGCGCGTGCGCCAGAAAACCTTCGCCGCAGGCCAGTTCGACCGCGCGGAATCGCTCGTCGCGCGCGAACGGCGTCAGCGCCAGCAGGGTTGCCAGTTGCTCCGCGCGTGCTGGCACGGCTACCGGCGCGAGCTCTTGATAGGTCGTCGAATTTTCCTCAGTCCAGGTTGTGGTCATCAGCTGCCTCCTCTGGCTACGCGCCGCGGGGTCAGCAGAACGATCGGCGCGAGCAGAACGCGCTGGCGCAGCGGCACACCTCTAGGTATAGCGCAAAAGCGCGCGGGACGCGATACCAGGCAAGCAGGGTCGACCTGCGACACATGCCAGGGACGAGGCAGCGACCACGGATGAATTTTCCGAATCGTAAACAAATACTCGCCTGGCGCTGAATAGCGCCAGGACCGGCTGGGTGGGCACGCATCGGAGTATCCACCCAGCCGGTCCCATCAGTTATCCCGCGAGCCCGCCCACATACGGGCGGTGAGCAGGTGTGGCGGGTCAGTCCTTGATGTAGAACTGCTCCGGCATCGCCGCGCCTGGGTTGCAGTACTCCTGGCCGGACGAGAACATGTGGTCGGGCACGTTGTGGAAGTCGTTCTTCACCAGGCCATAGCCTTCGCTGGGCGTACAGATGCCCATGATCCAGAACTGCTCCGCCGCGATATCGAGGATTTGCTTCATGAGGTCTTTCTGCTTATTCGCGTCGGCGGTGATCACGATCTGGTCGTAGAGATCCTGCTGCTTTTTGGCGGGCGCGGGCGGTTCCTCGCCTTGCTTGCCACCGGTCTCCCACCACAGCGCCCAGGCGGACGCGAAGCAGTTGAACGAGGCGTAGGCCAGGTACCAGTAGGGGCCGAGGATGGCGTCAATACCGCCGTCACCGCCCCAGTTGGTGACGTCATGGTCCAGCGCGGTCAGGCGGGTCTGGCGCAGCGCGCGGTCTTCCGACTTCGGCGTGATTTCGAAGCCGACCTTCGCCCATTGCGTCTGGAGCAATTTGATCACGTCGCCCCAGACTGCATTGGTCGAGAACTCGAAGACCATGCTGAGTTTCTTGCCGTCCGGGCGGAGCCGGATGCCGTCCGACCCCTTCTTCAGCCCCATGCCGTCGAGCAACTGGTTCGCCTTGTCCAGGTCAAAGTCCAGGTACTGTGTCGCCAGTTTCTCGTGGTAGTAGGGCGACTGCTTGAGCGGGGCGGCCTGCCACGGCGTGCCCTGGCTGACGAAGACGGTGTCCTGAATCGCCTTGCGGTCGATCGCGTGCGAGAGGGCGATGCGGAAGTCCGTCGTCTGAATGATCTTCCGCAGCACGGGGTCTTTGTGGTTGAAGTTGAACAGCACGATGAAGGTGTTCATGCTGTCCGGCGTCTCGGTGAAGAAGTGGTACTGCCCCTTCTGCTGGTTGTCGGTGAGCACGGGCTTGTTCGTCGCGTTAGTAAAATGGCGGTCTTCCATGTCAATTTCGCCATTGGCCGCCTTGAGAACGAGCGTGTCAACGGCCTGGGCGTCCACCAGCGGGTAGACCAGTTCGTCAAGGTAGGGGAGCTGGTTGCCCTGCGGGTCCACCTTCCAGTAGTAGGGGTTGCGGGTGGCGGTCACCTGCGTCTTCTCCCCGATGCCCGATTGGACAATCCAGGGGAAGATGGTCGGCAATTCGGGGTTGAACCAGCGGGCGTCACCAACGTTCGTAACCGTGCCGACCTTCTGGTTGAAGAGCGCGGCCCAGTTGGCGAGGTGCTGATCAGCGACCATCTTGTCCACGGCCTCTTTGTTGTACTTGGCGTGGAACTGCTTGGCATAGTGCGCGGGCTTGATGAAGGTGCCGCCACCGAGCATCGCCAGTTTCTTGAGCAGCAGGCCGTTCGGCTGCTCGAAGACCATCTTGAAGGTGGTGTCGTCAACCTTCACCACCGTGCCGGGCTTCCCACCGACGGTATACCAGCTCGGCGGGGCGGCGGGGGTCAGGTCGCTGTTATGGACAACGTCCTGGTCCCAGAAGACAAAGTCGTCGGAACCGAAGGGCTGGCCGTCCGACCACTTCATCCCCTTGCGGAGGTGCCAGGTGAACTCCTTGCCGTCCGGCGAGACTTCGTATTTCTCCGCGATGTCGGGAACGAGATTCTTCCAGTCCACGTCCCAGCGCACCAGCGACTCATAGCCAATCGTGCGGGAGAACCAGGCCGAGTCCGCCGCGCCGGTATAGGCGCTGCGCCACTTGCCGCCATAGACGCCGACCGACTGGATTGGCTGGATGACCATCGGCGAACTGGAGACGCGCTCGGCGACCGCCGGCAGTTTGCCGGCCTTGACCTGATCGGCCAGCGCGGGCGCTTCCTGGAACTTGGTCGGCACTGCCGCCGCCGAGGAGGAGGCCGACGACGATGACGACGAGGCCGACGAAGTTGCGCTTCCCGCCCGCGAGGTAGTCGCGCTCCCGGTCGCTGCGCTGGTGGCGGCGGCACTCGACGTCGCGGCTGAGGACGTGCTGCTCGCGGCCCTGGTTGTGCTGGCCGCCGCGCTGGTGGACGCGGCCGAGGTGGATGCTGCGCTGCTGCTGGTCGTCGTCTGCGCGGTCGGAGTCGCGGTACTCCCGCCGCAGGCGGTCGCCACCAGGCTGACGAGCGCCGAGGTTGAGAGGTACAGGAAGGTCCGGCGCGGTAAGCGTCGCTGGGAATAGGGTACACCCATGACAGTCCGCCTCCTCATTATCCGCCGCCCGGCGCGGCGCCCACACCGCGGCCCCCACCGCAGCCTGGCGTCGCAACCGGCCGGCAATTACTCCAAACGCGTCGTCCCCCTCCGTCACACCCGGATATCGCACCACCAGCCTATCGCCAGCGGGCACTGCTGGCCGACATAGCCTGCTCGTCGCGGCCGTGCTGATACAACCGCTCCGTCAGACGCGGAACCATAAGGCGGTCACCACGCGCCGCAGCGTGGCTCTATACCGCGCTCGTAAACCAGAGTTATGCCGGGTTGCCGTAGCTGCTTGCGGGACAACTCAGCGCGAGCATTGAGAATGCTCATTGCCGTGCTATTTTGGCAACCGAACTTAATCTCAGTCTAGCATCAGGCGTATCGCCCGTCAAGGGTCGTCGTCCGACCGAAGAGGGGCCGTAATCAGCAATGCGTCAGCACACTCGCCCGTAATCTGGCCCCCGAGAATGGCGTATTGCCCCTAACCCACCCCGATCGGGCATCACATTGCCTGACAGCGGTCCCAGAGGTTCTCGACGCGACAACCATTCTTGTTTCCAAAGCAAACTATGTCAGCCTGTTCGTCGTTTTTGTGAACAGGTCGGGCAAGAGCGGCGCGCGGCTAGCCCCCACACGTCTGGAGGTATTTGCTGGCGGGCGTCCGTCCCAGGCGCCCCAGGATGAAACGCGACGCGGCAACGACCTTGTCAAGATCCACGCCAGTCTCGATGCCGAGTCCGTGCAGCAGGTAAAGGAGGTCTTCGGTCGCCAGGTTACCAGCGGCGCCGGGCGCGAACGGGCAGCCGCCCAGCCCGCCCGATGACGCATCAACGACGCTGATACCCAGTTGCAGCGCCAGCAGCACATTGGCGAGCGCCGTGCCGCGCGTATCGTGGAAGTGGACGGCGATTTGCTCCGCCGGCAGGTGGCGCAGCAGCAAGTCCAGCACCGCCTCGATTTCGCGCGGCGTCGCCACGCCGATCGTGTCGCCGACGGAAATCTCCGCGCAACCCAGCTCGTGCAGACGCTGGGCGACGTCCAGCACCAGCGCGGGCGCGATTGCGCCTTCAAACGGGCAGCCGAAGGCCATCGAAATGTAGCCGCGCACGCAGACGCCGTCGCGCCGGGCGGCTTCGGTGATGGGCCGGAAATTGGCGAGCGATTCGGCGATCGAGGCGTTGATGTTCCGTTTCGCGAAGGTCTCCGAGGCGGCGGTGAAGACAGCGACCGCCCGCGCGCCGGCCGCGACCGCGCGCTCGTAGCCCTTCATGTTCGGCGTCAGCACGAGGTACTGCGTCTCCGGCCGCCGCGCGATACCGGCCATTACTTCGGCGGCGTCGGCCAGTTGCGGCACCGCCTTCGGGCTGACAAACGACGTCGCCTCGATCGTCGCGAACCCCGCCGCGCTGAGCAGGTCAACATAGGCGATCTTGTCCGCCGCCGCGATGGTCCCTTGCTCGTTCTGCAAGCCATCGCGCGGCCCCACCTCGACAACTCGCACATGCTGAGGCAGGCCGGCCAGTAGGCTTTCATTCATTGAAATGCTCCTAATTGGTCGAAAGTCGAAGGCCGAAGGTCTCTCCTAATGAGGCAGTGCCCGTCCACCAACCAGCGTTCACAGATAGCCGACGGCCTTGACCACAGCGACTTTCGACCTTCGACCTTCAGACCTTCGACCTCGCGCTGCCTTTAGAACTCCGACCCATCGTGATCGATTTCCGCCAGTGTCGCGCCCGCCGCGACGACCGCGCCGATACCGAAGGGCAGGCGGCGTACCGTGCCCGCGTACGGCGCGGCGATCGTGTGTTCCATCTTCATCGCTTCCAGAATCAGCAGCGGCGCGTTCGCGCCGACGCGCTCGCCTTCGGCGGCCAGCACTTTGATGATTGTCCCCGGCATCGGCGCGGTCAATGTGCCAGCGCCGCTAGCGGCAGCGCCGGCCCCGGCGGTTGCTTCGACGGTCGGCGGCTGCGGGCGCGTGAAGCGGTAACTCCGGCCCTGCCAGGCGACCAGATACCCTTCGGGCGCGGCGACGGCGTGGAGCAAGAGCGACCGCGCGTCCAGGCGGAGCAGCAGCGCCCCGGTGGCGCGGCGCTCGATCTGCGTCGTCACATCGCCGTCAGGCAACGCGATCGTCCAGGCGCCGTCAGGCTGGCGCGTTGTCGTCAGGGCGTACTCTTCCCGGCCGTAGCACAGACGAAGCGGCACGCTCTGTCCGCCAGCACGCCAGCCACCCGCCATGTGCCAGGGATTGCCGTGGGTGGCGGGCCGGCGCGCGGT
>DASUBC010000392.1:0-3096 GCA_035763465.1 Thermomicrobiales bacterium | reverse complement strand
GACGCCTTCCGCGAAGAGCTTGGCGATGTATTGCTCCAGGTCTACCTGCAATCGCAGATGGCCGAGGAGGCGGGCGAGTTCACGCTCGAAGAGGTCTACGACGCGATCGCCACAAAACTCGTTCGCCGCCACCCGCACGTCTTCGGCGACGTGATCGCCACCGATAGCGGCCAGGTCTTGCGGAACTGGGACCAGATCAAAGAGACCGAGCGCCGCGCCAAAGGCCGCCGCGCCGAGAAAGCCGCGCCCTCCGCGCTGGACGGCATCCCGCGCAGTATGCCCGCGCTCGCTCGCGCCGCGCTGACGCAGGACCGCATTGACCGCCTGGCAGCAGACCACCGCGCCGCCGCCGATTTTCGCGCCGCGCTCGACCAGGCGGTCGCCACGCTCAATACTGGCGCCGATCACGACACGCTCGGCGCGGCGCTCTTCGCCCTGGCCGGGCTGGCCCGCCTGGCTGGCCTCGACCCCGAAGAAGCCCTCAACGCGGCCATCACGCGCCTCGCGACGCGCTTCAAGGCGCTCGAAACAACCGTCCGCGCCACCGGCCGCGACTGGCACAATCTCACGCCGGTGGAGATTGCGGGACTCTGGGAAGAGTGTGCGAATCTGGACTCAAAGTGAGAGATTCTTACTGATACAAGCAAGAATCTAACGCCTGGTGGGAGTGCGATGTCTGAGAGAATCTCGCTGGTGATCGGCGACGTGATCATCCATTCGATTTTTGGCAAGGGCGTGATCGTTTCCAATATTACTCCGCAAGGAGTTGTTCAAACTGACTTCGAAAATACTGGCAGAAAGTCTATCAGCGTTGCGCCTCCACATGATCGGCTCATCTCCGAAGTCAATGGTCAACCATATGTTCCTGCTCCTGTTCCACCGCCTCGCCAAACTACTGTTGCTACCAACTATACCGCGACTATATCGCCCGCCCCTACATCTCGCGTTCGGAACACGGCCAAGCCGAAAACCTCCTATGAACTGCCGCGACAAAGCATCTGTCCTCGGCCGACTGAATTTGTAGCAATCTGGTGGGTCAACCAAGGAAGCACATTTCCACAAGAGCGGGCAGGTAATTACCTTTGGGCGCCGCTGAAGGATAAAGCGGGACAGCCGCAATATCATTGGGAAACAATGAGCGAAGTGCATGCAGGCGATGTGATTGTTCACTACTGCAATGGCGCTATCATGTGTATTAGTCAGGCGAGGGGTGCGGCTTATTTCGCAAATCAGCCAAGAGAACTGTTACGTCAGGGCTGGGAGATCGCCGGTCGGCGTGTTGATTGCTCCTATGTTGACTTCCGACCACCGATCAGCCTGAATCATCACCTTGCTCACCAGCTTCACTCGTTGAACATTGACCGTGGACCACTGAACAAGAATGCGATGGTGAAGCAGGGCTACCTCTTTCGCTTCAGCCTGGCGGGATTGAAGTCAGTGCACAAGGCTACGAATATACAATGGCCGGACTGGGCGCTTCGCCTCTTACAGAATGAGTAACCAGATATGGAAGCATCACGTACACTCGGTGAACTGCTGCGCGCACGCGGCCTGACGATCGCCACCGCCGAATCCTGCACCGGCGGCGCGATTGCCGCCGCCATTACCGCCATCCCCGGCGCGTCCGATTACTTTCCGGGCGGCATCGTCTCCTACAGCATTCCGGTCAAGATGGCGCTGCTCGGCGTGCCGCAAGCGGTGATTGAGAACGATGGCGTGGTGAGCGCCGCCTGTGCCGCCGCGATGGCGGCGAGCGCGCGGCGCGTGTTGCGCGCCGACCTGGCGCTGGCGACAACCGGCATCGCCGGCCCCGGCGGCGCGGAGCCGGACAAGCCGGTCGGCACGGTCCACCTTGCGCTCGCCAGTGCTGACCGCGAGCCAGTCTGCCGCCACAAGGTCTACGCCGGCGACCGCGCCGCCGTCATCGCCGCTGCCACACACGACGCGCTCGCGCTTGCGCTTGCCTACCTCCAGGGCACGCTATAATTCCCAGCAGGCCGCAGCCGGTGCAAACGACCGGCGATTGACGACGACGCAAAAGGAGCAATCGTTGTACGGCGATAAAACGGTGCTGACGAATGGCGCGCGTGTACTCAGTTTCAGTATGCCGGAAGTGCGCTCCGTCAGCATGATTCTCATGTATGGCATCGGTTCACGCTACGAGCGCGACGACAACGCGGGCATCTCACACTTCATCGAGCACATGCTCTTCAAGGGCACGCCCACGCGTCCGAACCCTGAACAGATCGCCGAGCAGATCGAAGGCGTCGGCGGTATCCTCAATGCTTACACCAGCCGCGAACAGACTGCCTACTGGGCCAAAGTGCCGTATACCCACTTCGCGACCGCGTTCGATGTGCTGGCCGACATGCTGCGCCACTCGCTCTTTGCGCCGGAAGAACTGGAGAAAGAGCGCACCGTCATCATCGAGGAAATCCACGCCAGCGAGGACGATCCGACCGATCTTGTGGGGGAGTTGAGCAATAAGATCGTCTGGGAAGACCAGGCGGTCGGTCGCCCGATCGCCGGCTCAGAGGAGTCGGTGCGCGGGATTGACCGCGCGGCGATGCTCGACTATCTCAACCGGCATTACGTGCCGGCCAATCTGGTCATCGGCGTGGCGGGCAACGTCACGCACGCCGAAGTCGTGCGCCGCGCCGAGGAGTATTTCGGCGCGCTGCCAGCCAGCGCGCCGGCTCAGACCACCATCGCCGAACTGCGCCAGAACGCGCCGCGCGCCGGGTTGATTGCCCGGCCCGATAAGCAGGCGAACGTGCTGCTGGCGCTGCCGGGCCTCTCCTACCACGACGAGCGGCGCTACACGCAGCGCACGCTCGATGTCATTCTCGGTTCGGGCATGAGTTCGCGCCTGTTTGTCGAAATCCGTGAGCGACGCGGACTGGCCTATTCCGTCGGCTCCTATTTCAACCAGCTGGCCGACGTGGGCAATGGCGCGATTTACGCCGGCGTGGACCCCGGCAAGGCAGAGGAGACGATCCGCGCGGTCGCGGCCGAACTGAAGAAACTCCGTGACATGCCCGTGCCGGCCGACGAGCTGGCGCGGTCGAAAGAGTTCCGCAAAGGGCGGCTGTTGCT
>DASUBC010000391.1:0-5069 GCA_035763465.1 Thermomicrobiales bacterium | reverse complement strand
GGGCCAGGCGCAATAAGCCGGCAGCAGGATACAACGAGAAAGGAGCAGGACCGCCATGTCCGATCGCGGAAGTGAAAGCGAAAACCCAGTCATCCCGTCTCCGACTCCCAAGCCGACTCGGCCGAAGTCCAACCGCGACTGGTGGCCGAATCAGCTGGACCTCTCGGTGCTGCACCACCACTCGCCCCTGTCCAACCCGCTGGACGCGGACTTCAACTATGCCGAGGAGTTCAAGACCCTCGACCTCGACGCGCTGAAGCAGGATATCTTCGCGCTGATGACGACCTCGCAGGATTGGTGGCCGGCCGACTACGGCCATTACGGGCCGCTCTTCATCCGGATGTCGTGGCACTCCGCGGGCACCTACCGCATCGCCGATGGCCGGGGTGGCGGCGGCGCCGGCGCGCAGCGCTTCGCTCCCCTCAACAGCTGGCCCGACAATGCGAGCCTCGACAAGGCGCGCCGATTGCTCTGGCCGATCAAGCAGAAGTACGGTCAAAAACTCTCCTGGGGCGACCTGCTCGTCTTCGCCGGCAACTGTGCCCTGGAGTCAATGGGGTTCAAGACGTTCGGCTTCGGCTTCGGACGCGAGGACATCTGGGAGCCAGATGAGATCTTCTGGGGGTCTGAAGACACCTGGCTCGGCGATGAGCGCTACAGCGGCGACAGGGATCTCGCCAATCCTTTCGCCGCCGTGCAGATGGGCCTGATCTACGTGAATCCCGAGGGGCCAAACGGCAACCCGGACCCGCTTGCCGCTGCCAGGGATATTCGCACGACCTTCAGCCGCATGGCGATGAATGATGAGGAGACGCTGGCGCTCATCGTCGGCGGCCACACCTTCGGCAAGACCCACGGCGCCGCCCGTCCGGAGTACATCGGTCCGGCGCCCGAAGCGGCCCCAATTGAGGCGCAAGGTCTCGGCTGGAAGAACACCTTTGGCAGTGGCAAGGGCGCTGATACGACCACCAGCGGGCTGGAGGGCGCCTGGACCAACGAGCCGACGAAATGGGACAACGGGTTCTTGGACAACCTGTTCAAGTACGACTGGGAGCTGACAACAAGCCCCGCTGGCGCCAAGCAGTGGACGCCCACTGACCCTGCGGCTCAGGGCACGGTGCCGGATGCCCATGATCCGGCGAAGCGGCACGCCCCCATGATGCTGACGACAGACCTGGCGCTGAAGATGGATCCAATCTACGCGCCGATCGCGAGGCGCTTCTACGAGCATCCGGACCAGCTCGCGGAAGCGTTCGCCAAAGCGTGGTACAAGCTGTTGCACCGTGACATGGGACCAGTCTCGCGCTACCTCGGTCCGTGGGTGCCGGAGCCGCAGTTGTGGCAGGATCCCGTCCCTGCGGTGGATCATGACCTGATCGGGGAAGAGGACATCGCCGCGCTCAAGAGCCAGCTCCTCGCCTCGGGGCTGTCTATCAGGCAGCTTGTCTCCACCGCCTGGGCGTCGGCGGCGACCTTCCGCCGCACCGACAAGCGCGGCGGGGCAAACGGGGCGCGGCTTCGCCTTGCGCCGCAAAAAGACTGGGCGGTCAACGAACCGGCCGAACTGGTCAAGGCGCTCCAGACGCTTGAGCAGATCCAGCGGGACTTCAACCGCGCCCAGTCCGGCGGCAAGCAGGTCTCGCTGGCCGACTTGATCGTCCTGGGCGGCTGCGCGGCTGTCGAGCAAGCGGCCCGGAACGCCGGGCATGACATAACGGTTCCGTTCGCGCCGGGGCGCACGGATGCCACGCAGGAGCAAACCGACGTCGAGTCGTTCGCCGTGCTCGAACCGACCGCCGACGGGTTCCGCAACTATCGCCGCGCCGGCGAGAAGTTGTCGGCGGAGACCCTGTTGCTGGAGCGGGCTAACCTGTTGTCGCTGACCGCTCCTCAACTGACCGTGCTCATCGGCGGCCTGCGCGCCCTGAACGCCAATTTCAGGCAATCTCAGCACGGCGTCTTCACCGACCGACCCGAGACGCTGACCAATGACTTCTTCGTGAACCTGCTCGACATGGGCACCGAGTGGAAGGCAGCCGCGTCGGCAGAGAACGTGTACGAGGGTCGCGATCGCGCCACGGGCACGCTGAAGTGGACCGCCACCGCAGTTGACCTCGTCATCGGGGCGCACTCCCAGCTCCGCGCCATCGCGGAACTCTACGCCTGTGACGACGCGCAGGAGAAGTTCGTGCGTGATTTTGTGGCAGCGTGGACCAAGGTGATGAATCTTGACCGCTTCGATCTGGTCGCTCAGGGCGTGAGCGCACGGCCGCGCGCGGCTGCGGCTGCCGACTAATCGGCAGTCGCTTGACTTGCGCTGCGGCAGGGCGCTGGTCGCTTACGTCACTGGGATGACGAGGGTCTGCGCCCAGGTGCGGCGCTGGCTGGCGAGCGGCACGATGAGCCGGCGGTCGAGCGCTGTGAGGCGCGGACGGTTCGCGGTGCCGGCGAGGATGGCGACTTGCCGACGCAGCCACGCGTGCTCCAGGACCAGTGCCGCAAAGTGAGCAGCCCGCGCACGAATGGTCGCCAGGCCACGGCACGCCAGGTGGCATCGGCGCGGCAGGGCTGCGCTGAGCAGACCAAGCTCCTGCACAGTATGTAGCCGCGGCGACCGTCACGCCACCCCTCCAGCGTCTACTGCCTGCTGTGCTCCAGACTCAGCACGCCACCACTCCGTCTACGTCACGGATGGCCGAAGTAACCGCCATAACAGAACAATTAGATGACAATTTTGTAAGATTTACCTCGGGGACGTCTTGCCGGACAGGCGCTCCCGCATGTGCTAGCCCCGGCGTGCGCGTTCCTCTAACTGACAATCGTCACGTTCAAGACCGCCTCCAACTACTCCATTATCGCGCTTTACAACAAGCAAAATGCGACAGGATGCAGCTCGTGGGAGAGGTACCGCGAAGCGTCTAGCGCCGGGCATAGGGCACAACAGGCGACAGGTTACTAGATGGCGATATAGCCAATATCTCCTATTTGGAAGATGACAATCTATTCATATTGTCCTTCGTGTGGTATTAGAAAATGACAATCTAATCCGCTTGTCGCTCATGTGTTGTTACAAACCCGGCCAGAGGCGCCGCCTCGCTCTGGACGGGTCCGAGGCAATGCCGCCGTAGTCAGGCCGCTTGTGTTGTAGAGGGAATCCGGAGGCAGTATGTCCCGCCATCAGTTGCGACTTGTGTTCATTATTGGAATCTGCGTCAGTTTGCTCGCCACGGGACGACTCTTGACGTCCGTGGCAGCCGCGACACCACCGTTCAGTGATGTTGATCCCCATTCCACCTCGCCCTACGCGACGGCGATCTATGCCCTGGCCCAGCGCGGCATTCTGAACGGCTACAACGATGGCACCGGGCGCTTCGGCCCACTCGACCCGACTCTCCGCGCGCAGGCGGCCGTCGTGGTGGTTCGGGCGCTCGGCTGGACTGGGAATCAGGGTCACACCAGCTTCGCTGACCAGGGCACGGGCGACAGCGAGTTGTGGAACAGCGTCCGCGTGCTGGCCGATCGCGGCGTCGCGCAGGGCTTTGGCGACGGCACCTACCGGCCTAACCTGCCCGTCTCGCAGGTGCAAGCCGTCTCGCTGATTACCCGTGCGATGGTCAATAAAGGGTACTGGGTCAACCAACCCGATGCAGACACGCTCTATCCGGATGTGCCAGCGTCGTCCGGCGCCCGCACCGACCTCGCTACCTATACCTTCTACGCCGGCGCCGTGCCCTTTGCGACCAGTACCGCAGCCGGCGGCTGGGCCAACTGGAGCCAGCCGGCAAACCGCCAGGGCGTCGCGCTTGTGACCTGGAACGCACTTCAGTCGCGCGGCCACAAGACATCGCCACCCACGCCGACATCGGCGCCACCGACGCCCACGCGAACAACGACGCCGCCGCCACCCACGCCAACGACCTCCCCCGCACCGGGTGGCGCAATCGTCTACGCGGCGGGCGCACCATGGGCGACACAGCCGCCCCAGGCTGGCAGCCCCGCCCCTGTCGCTGGGCAGCAGTGTCCGGCCTGGGTGCATGACCGCTACGCGGCCCAGGCGCCCGATGGTCTCTGGTATCCCACCTGGCACCCGCCCGTGGACCCGCAGTATGGCTGTTGGTTCGGCCATGACCATGGTGATAACCCGGCCGGGTCAGCCGCCCTGCATGGCCGCCCGGTCCTCTTCGGCTACTCGGCACACGCGATGAGCATGGCGGAGGCGCACGAAGGGTTCAAGGTCTACCGCTGGGATCCGCACACGAATGTGCAGAACCCGACCTCCTCGACCACAGCGTCGGCGGTCATGGTCATTCACCAGGGAACGAGCGGGGCGAAGCGCTTCACCGCCACGATGCACTCGGTCGAGTTTCATTACCTCAACCCGGCCGATGGACGCGAGGTTCATGTGGACGTGATGGCGCCCTTCGGCACGCTTGCCGTCGGTTGCGGGGCGAACGATCCCAACCTTGTCACGGTGAAGCAGGCGCAAATGCCTGGCACGCGCCAAGTCGCGGGCGCACAGTGTTTCGGCGCGGCGCGCTACCCAGACACTAATGGCGTGATTCCCGGCTCAATCCCGTACGAAGACTGGCTGACCGCCCTCTATATCGGGGCAGATGCCAACGGCAACTGGGCCGCCTACATTAACCCACACTTCGCCGTCTTCAACCCGAATACGTACTGCGTGCCGACCAGCACGTTTAGCACCCCACAGAGCACCACTCCGTGCACCCTGGCATACTCCGACGACCGGGCCGGGGATGGGGTCACTCCGTCCAGTACCGCCAGCGACTATAAGGGTACGCATCGCGAGGCGTATCTCACGAGTGTCTGGCTCGCCAATGCCGGGAAAGCTACGACGATCTGGACCGACGCCATGGGGAAGCGCGTGCCAGCGGGGACGCCGGGGGCTATCGCCCAGTATGTGAGTGCGGTGAACCAGGCGCCACAGGATGGTTCGAACGCCTTCGATGGCAACGTCGACTACGACCAGGGGGGCATCGTGCATGCGCCAAACTAAGCTTCGCCGTCTCCTTTGTGGATGCGAAGCATTGAGTGAGGGCGGCGCTTCC
>DASUBC010000390.1:0-2255 GCA_035763465.1 Thermomicrobiales bacterium | reverse complement strand
CGGAGATCGCGGCGGGAGCGGCGGCGCTGATCGAACCGGAGGACGACGCGGCGCTGGCGGAGGCAATCTGGACGCTGCTGCACGACGAGACCGCGCGGGCGCGACTACGCGAGCGTGGACTAGCGCGAGTCCAGGACTTTTCCCCGCCGCGATAGCAGCAACTGTCCTTGCGCGGTACCAGGCAATCGGGTAGCATGATGAATGGCGCGCGGCCGATACGGCGAAATGCCGTTCGCCGCGCGACGAGCGTTCTGGGCCAGCACAGTAGGGACACCAGCGTGGAGGAAGACACGCAACCGGCCGACGACACACAGGTGCGGGAGTCGCCACCCGGCCCCGACCCGCTCGAGGGCCTCAAGTCGCCCGCGATGATCGGCGGCATCGCCCTGGTGCTCCTCGCCTGGATGGTACTGGTCGTGATTTTGCTCATCGCCTGGCGACTGGCGGGCGGCTGACACAGAAATCAGGAAGACGCGATGCGCGATATGGAAGGCGACGACAGCGTGACGATCGAAGAAGCGCGACCAGGCGACGCGGTCGCCGTGCCCACCGGCCTGAAACGCATGATGGTCGTCCTGCCAACCTACAACGAGCGCGAAAACTTGCCGGTGATGGTTGACACGCTGCACGGCCTCGGCATTGCCGGACTGGAAGTGCTTGTCGTTGACGATAACTCTCCGGACGGCACCGGCGACCTGGCCGAAGCGCTGCGCGCCCAGTACCCCGAGACGATCCACGTCGCGCACCGGCCGCAGAAGATGGGGCTTGGTCCCGCCTACATTGATGGTTTCGGTCGTGCGCTCGCGCTCGGCGCTGATTTTGTCGTGGAGATGGACGCCGACTTTCAGCACGACCCGCGCACGCTGCTTGATTTCCGTCACTGGATCGAGGAGTACGACATCGTCGTCGGCTGCCGCTATATGCCTGGCGGCAGTGTAGACGACCGCTGGAGCCTGCCACGCAAACTCCTCAGCTACGGTGGCAGCATCTACTCGCGCCTGATTCTCGGCTTGCGCGTCCACGACCCTACGGGTGGCTACAAGTGTTTTCGCGCCAGCGCCTTGCGCCAGCTCGACCTCAGCCGGGTCCGTTCCAGCGGCTACACCTTCCAGATCGAGATGAGCTACGCCTGCCAGCGCGCCGGCCTGCGCGTCAAGGAAGTGCCGATCCACTTCGTGGACCGCGAGCGCGGCCAGTCGAAGATGTCGCCACGCATCGCCACCGAAGCTATCTGGCGTGTCTGGCAGATCAAGCGGCGCTACTGACGCCGCGCCGCGGCAGGCGCCCTGGCGTGAGCGAGGACGAGGATGACCGCGCAGACCGGCCCCAACGCGGTGCAGCGCTTCGCGCGCAACAGTCTCGTGCCGATCGCCACCCAGCTCGTCAACAAGACGGTTGACCTCGGCTTCGCTTTCGCTATGCTCCGCATCCTCGGGCCGGGCGGCAGTGGCAGTTATGATGTCGCCGTGCTCATCTGGACCTACGCTAAAACCTTCACCGACTTCGGGCTGCAACAACTGACCATTCGCGACGTCGCCCAGCGTCCCAATCTCGCAGGTGAGTACCTGGGCCTGACGACAATCCTGCGCCTGCTGCTCTGGCTCGTCACCTTCCCTATTGCCGGCGGCATCGCCTTTGGCTACTGGCACTGGTTCAATCTCTCGGCCGCCGGGGCGCTAGCAATGATCCTGTTGATTCTCTCCATCGTGCCCGATAGTTACAGCGACGCCGCCAATTCCATCTGTATAGCCTACGAGCGGATGGAAAGCCCTGCGGTGCTGACTGTCGTCAAGAATGTGCTGAAAGTCGCTATCGCCCTGCCGCTGCTCCTGGCCGGCTGGGGTGTCATCGGCCTCGCCGCGACCGCGCTGATTGTCAACCTGCTGACAGCGGGCTGCTTCGTCTGGCTGGTGCGCCGCCTTGGCGTGCGCGCCGTCTGGCAGCGGCCGGGACCGGAGGCGCACGGCCTGCTGGTCGAGTCGTGGCCGCTGCTGATCAACAACCTGCTGGTCGGCCTCTTCTTCCGCGTGGACACGCTGGTGCTCCAGCCCGCGCGCGGCTCGGTCGAGGTCGGCATCTACAACATGCCATACAAGTTTCTCAACCTGCTGCTGCTGATTCCGCAGTACGGCACGCTGGCCCTCTTTCCCCACCTCTCGCGCCTCGCGGCCAGCCATGCCGAAGCCCTGGCGCGCACCTATGCGCTGGCCGTGAAGTTGCTGCTGGCGCTGGCGCTGCCAATTTGCGTCGCGACC
>DASUBC010000389.1:0-7755 GCA_035763465.1 Thermomicrobiales bacterium | reverse complement strand
CGTGCTGCTCTGCCTGCTGATCATCTGCCGGATCGAATGTGCGCTCGTCGCCGCCTGTTTCGGCCTTTACGCGCTCATGGTCGGGCGGCGCGGGCGCTGGGTCTACGTGCCGCTGGCGCTAGGGTTGGCCTACTTCTTCATCGGCGACTTCATCTTCGTCCCGCTCGTCAACCAGGGCCAGCCAATCACATATGTCTACGAGTACTTCGCGCCGCTCGGCAACACGATGGGCGAGGTCGTCAAGACAACGCTGTTGCACCCGCTCTATACCTTCCACGCGACCTTCAGGACGGCGAAGGTTGTCTATTTAGTGCTGCTGTTGCTGCCGACCGCCGGGCTGGCGCTGCTTGCGCCGCGTGAGCTGGTCTTCACGCTGCCGATTCTCGGCCTCAATTTGCTGGCGACGAAGCCGGAACTGTCGAACATCCGCTACTGGTACTCGATGATGCTGGTCGGGCCGCTCGTCGTCGCGACAACCGTCGCAGTGCGGCGGCTCGGCGACTGGCTGCCGGCGGTGCGCCGACGGCCCTGGCTGCCACTCGTGCCGCTGCTCGCCTGCTTGCTGCTGGCGCAACTCGTGCCGCGCAATCCCGTGCTCTCGCTGCTGCTGCACCATGAGCCGGCGGCGCGACTGAACACGGCGAACGCGATCGTCGCTATGATGCCGCCCGACGCGCACGTCGCGGCGAGTAGCCGGCTCGCGCCACATCTGCTGCGGCGCTATCTTTACTACTACCCGCTGGCCGATACGTCGGTGCTACCGACCGTTGACTATATTGTGGCCGACGTCGCCTCCGATTCGTTTAACGACCCACCGAGCCGCGCGCAGATCGAGGCCGTGCGCCACAACCCGGAGTGGCAGTTGATTGTTGACCGCAACGGCTACCAGGTGTTCAAGCGCGTTCATCCGGCCTCACCCTGAAAGGCTGATCCAATGGCGACGATTGTCCTGGTGCATGGGGCGTGGCTGGGTGGCTGGGTCTGGTCGCGCGTCGTCCCCGATCTCTGGGCGCGCGGCCACACCGTCTACGCGCCGACGCTGACCGGCCTGGGTGATCGCACCCATCTGCTCGACACCGATGTTGACCTGGACCTGCACGCCGCCGATGTCGTGAGCCTGCTGGAGTGCGAGGATTTACAGCGCGTGCTGCTCGTCGCCCACGGCTACGGCGGGGCGGTCGCGCAGCGCGTGGCGGCACTGGCGCCGGAACGGCTGGGACGCTTCCTCTTCCTCGACGCACTGCTCGCGGAGAAGGGCCAGACGCTGCTGGCTGCACTCGGCCCGCACGCGGCGGCGCTCCAGACGCGCGCGGAGGATGCGGACGGCGTGCCGGTCTACGCGCCCGACCTGGGCCTGTTACTGGATGGGCTGGTGAAACGCGACGCGGACTGGGTCGAAGACCGCCTGGCGCCGATGCCCGCCGCGTCCTATACCGCACAGCTTGACGCCGCCGGTTTCTTCACACTCGGCAAGCCGCTACTCTTTGTTACCTGCGCGGACGGCGACCCTGCGGCAAGCGCCGCGCTAGCCCGCGCTCACGGCTTCGCGACCCATGAGATCGCGGCGCCTCACCTGCCGATGATCGCGAAGGTCGAACCGACCGCCGAGCTGATTGACAACTTCGCACGCCAGCCGGCACGCACATTGCAACCTGGCGGGGATGCGGCTGGGGCTGGCGACACATCGCCAGCCCCAGCGCCCTGATGATTTGCGGCGGCAATCCGCCCGCCTAGAACTCTTCGTCGTAGCCCTGGAAGTCGCGGACGAGTTCCTTGCCCTGTGCGTAAATCGAATTGGCCGTGCTGAAGACCTTGTCGCGCTGCTCTTTATTCAGGAAGCCATAGAGGACAATCCCGCCCAGCGCCACCAGCCAGAAGAGCGTCAGGAACAGGTTTTTCGTGCCACTTGCTGTCGCGCTGGCCGCGCTACCAGCGACATCGGCGACCTGGCGGCCACCTCGCTGCGCCGCGTCGCGCGTGTCGCGCGCGACACGCTGCGTGGCTTTTCCAAGATCGCCGGCAAAGTCACTGGCCTGGCCCATCGCGTCGCCGCTGGCGAAGTCTTTCAGCGCGGCGCGGCCTGTTGTGGCGGCCTCGGCCACGCGCGACGCCGCTTTCGACGCCGCATCCGTCACCTGCGGCACGACGTCCTCGCGCACGCGCCCCACGCGTTCGACGACCAGCGGCGCGAGCTCGCCACGCACACGCTCAACCTGCTCGGCGACGCGCGGCGCGAGGTCTTCGCGCGCACGCTCGACGCGCTCGGCGACCAGTGGCACGAACTCTTCCCGCACACGCTGCGCGAAGTCGCTCGTGCGCTCGCGCGTCGTGCCGGCCAGGTCTTTCGCACTGCCGCGTACCTGCTCGGTAAGTTCGCCGCTCCGCGCGCGTTCCAGCAATGGCGCGGCGGCAGCAGCGGTGGCCGCGCCGACTGCCGCCAGCGTCTTGCCGATATTTGCGCTCACGTCCGCAGCTGTCGCGCGGGTGGTTTCGCCGGCGCTCGCCGTCGTCTCCTGGACACTTGCCAGCGCGCTGCCTGTATTCCGGCGCGCTTCGTTCGCCTGTTTGCGGATCAGTTTCTGCAACTGCCGGGTCTGGCGCTGCAAATCTTCCACTTGCTTTTGCAACTCGCGCCGGCCCCGGCGGGTGAGTTTCGTCCCGCGTTCGGCGACGTCCGCCAGTTGCTCTTGCACCGCGCTCATCAGTCGCTCTCCCTCTGGTTTGATTGCTTCGCCGATCGCCGCCAGCGTGGCTCCGGTGGCCGCCGCGCTGGCGCCGGCCTCGGTACGCGCTCGCCCCCACGACCGTCGCGCTTCGCGCGCGGCCTCTTTGCGGGCGCGCACGGCTTCTTTTCGCGCTCGGCCCGCGTCGCGTCGCGCCTGCCGGGCTTCGCGGCGGCCACCCAGTTGCTTCGTTACCCGCGCGGTACCCTCCGCTGCCAGCGCGGCGCCGGTCGCGGCTGCGGCGCCGCCCAGCGCAGTGAGCGCCGCCCCGGTGTTCGACCCCGCCGCTGAGGCAGCCATGCCCGCCTGGCTGGCCAGCCGCGCCACATCGCGGGCCTGCCGTTGTGCTGGACGACGCTGTTCCGCTCCGTCGTTTGGCCCGAGCGCGATTACCAGCGTGCCGGCGGCGACCGCCGCGCCAATGGCAATACCCAGCACCTGGCCAGTGGTGAGCGCGTGCGGATCGAATTCGCGCACCCGCAGCGCCACGCCGCGCACCTGCTCCGGCAAGGCATCGCTCCAGTGCGGCTCTGTACTGCCTTCATGGATGCGTATGACTGTGGTAGGCTGCTCTTGCGCTGGCAGCGGTGTGTGCGCCGGCTGCGACATGTCAGTCGCCGGAATTGCCGGGGAAGTCTGATCCTGCTGTCGCTCGTCCACTCCGTCCCCCTTCACGCCATCCATACCCGTGCCGCGCCCGCGCTAGTCTTCCAGTTCCTCCTTGTTTGCTGACGACGCGGGCGTGCTCACATCCTCAGTGGTCATCCGCTTGGCTACGTCATGCGCGAGCGCGAGCCGCTCGTCGGCGCCCAAGTTCGACATGACCCGATCAATGATGGCTAGCAGAAGTTTGACCCGCTCCTGGTTATCCATGCGCTCGATCATGCGGTCCGTGACGTAATTGACCTGCTCAGCCCGCTCCTGCGGGCTCATACTCTTGAGCACCTGATCGGCCAGGTTACGGACAAGCCCACTCATGCCGACAATCTTCCTCTGTTGAGCGCATTTCCCTCAGGGAAACGCCTACCTGGCTGGTAGCGGCACTACCGGCCTACGATTCCGCCTTTCAAGCAGGAATTATGCCATGCCATAGCGCGAGAGAACATCCCCTTCTCGCAGGACCGGCGGCCCGGTGGAGGCACGCCACTTGCTCCTATCGTCATCGGATATACTCCTGGGTTGGAGCGTTGTGGTCGGCAATGGTTGTTCGATAGAGGAGTTGGTATTCATGACCTATTTTGTCGCACGCTGCCAGTGGCGTGACGATGGTTCGTTCGCGGCGCCTGACGAGTTGCCGGATGCCTGGTCGCTGCTCGACGAGGAGTTCGCGACACGCGAGGAGGCCGGCGACGCGGCCCACGAAGACCGCCTGCAAATGATGCAGCAACGCGGCGGCTGGATGGGCGTACACCGGATTGGCCTGCGCCGCCTTGATTACCGCATCTTCGAAGCGGCCGATTTCGATGCCGCGCTCGACCAGGCCCGGCAGGCGCTCAGCCCAACTGGCGTTCGCGCGGATTGACGCGCCGGTTACTCAGTCGTCGTCCACAAACCCATTCGAGTGTGCGTGGACGTGGTGATAGGTCTTGTCGAGGTAGTACGTCATGCTCTGGAGCATGGCGATGGGGTCAATATCGCGGACACAAACGGAATCAGGCACCTGCAACACCACCGGCGCGTAGTTGAGCAACGCGACGACCTGACCGGCGACGAGCATTTCCGCAGTCTTCTGGGCGGCGTGCGCCGGCACTGCGATGATGCCGATCTTGATGCCGCGCTGGCTGACGACCTCCGCGATTTGCTCGTCGGGCAGCACGTCCAGGCCATCGGCGCCGACGCGCCAGCCAATCTTGCTGGAGTCATCGTCGAAAATGGCGGCGATATGGAAGTTGCTCTCGAGAAAGCCGCGATAGCGGGCGATCGCCTGCCCCAGGTGCCCGAAGCCGACGAGCGCCACGTCCCAGTGCTGGTTCAGATTCAGGATACGGCGGATTTCCGCGCCCAGCATAGCGATGTCGTAGCCTTTGCCCTGCTTGCCGAAGCGGCCAAAGTACGATAGGTCGCGCCTGATCTGCGCCGCCGTCACGCCAATCTGATCGGCCAGGTCATTGGACGAAATGTTGCCGATGCCTTGACTGAGTAAGGTGTCCAGGGTCCGCGCGTAAATCGGCAGCCGCCGAATGACGACTTCGGGGATCTCGCTATCGGCGAATGCCGTTATGGGAGTGTTGGTGGTGTTGGCAATATTGGCGCTGCTGGTCACGTTTGCCCCCTTTCGTGCCGCGGCGACCCGCACGGCACCGGCCCAGCCACGATCACCGGTCAGACAGACACAACCTCCACTGAACACGGCGACCGTCGCCCTGTGATTATTATAACGAACGAAGTATGTTTGTCGTTGCAGGGAGGCAGAAGAGGTAGGGAGCGTTGCTCATCCTGGCGCGGCGCCTGTCTACCAGTTTGGTAGACAGGATTGGACGCAAGCCCTACAATCACACGCGATATTGTTCCCGCGCGCCGCGCGCCGTGCGGCACGGACAAGAAAAGGGGATGGCATGGCACGGGCGGGCGACGAGACCAATCTCTGGCTGGCGCAGGCGCTCTACGATCTGGGTGGCTTGAAGTTCGGCGATTTTACGATCGGGCGCACGACGGTCAATTCGCCGGTCTATATCAATCCGCGCGTGCTGATCAGCAACCCGGAGGTCTTGCGGCGCGTGGCGCGGTTGATCGATCGCGAAGTAGAGGCGGGAATGTCGCGCAAGCGCGACCCAATCCAGCCCTTCGATCTCGTCGCGGGCGTGCCGCTCGGCGGCCTGCATCTCGCCACGGCCTACTCGCTGACGACCAATACGCCGATGATCTACGTGCGCCCCAGTGGGACCGGCAGCGGCGGTGTCTTCAACGGCCACGGCATCGAAGGCCGCATCTCGCCGGGACAGCGGGTGCTCTTGATTGATGATCTGATCACCACCGGCGGGAGCATCCTCCAGACCCGCTCGGTGCTGGAGAACGCCGATCTGATCGTCAAGGATGTCGCCGTGCTGATTGACCGTGAGCAAGGAGGGGCCGAGAACCTGCGACATCACGGCTACGAACTCTTGCCGATTATCAGCCTGCGCGCGATGCTGACGTTCTACGTGAACACCGGCCGGATCGGTGAAGAACTGTACCACCGTTGCATGGACTATCTGGAGCGAAACCGTCCCTGACATGGAGCCAGAGCAGCACGACGAAGGTCGGCGTCCTACCGTAGCCCAGCCGGCGGTCTGGTCCGAAGTGGGCCGTACGGCCCGCCTGCTGCTGGCGCTGGCGCTGGTAACAGTGTTGGTTGTCTTGCTGTTCCATGGGTTAGGGCTGTTGTAGACAGGTCGCCCGATCGCTGGCCGCGCCGCCGCATGGCGGCAATGGAATTGCAGTCTCCACGCGTTAATGATCGGTAAGCCGCCCGGATGTTGGTCTGGGCGAGCGGCGGTGTGCCGGGTAGCAAAGGCGGCAACGGTATGAAGGACAGGTACGCACTGGCACGCTATAACGGGCGGGCGCGTGGCTATTCCGATTTCAGCCAGCTCTTCGCAACGAATCCGATCCGGCGGGCGCTGATCACGATTCTGGTGAGCGTGACGCTGATCGTGGTGCCGCTGGCGTTACCAGGCGGCAATGTTCGAGCGGTGTTGGAACTGATCACGGTCTGGTTCGGGGTCACGAGTATCGTCCTCTGTACGCCCATCCTTATCTGGTGCTCGGCGGAGGAAGCCTGGCGCTGGTTGCAGCGCCGGCTCTGGCCGACTATTGACCAGCTCGACCTCAGCCCGCGCACGCATAACTTGTTGCGCCGGCATGGCTTTATCACGATTGCCAGTGTCGAACGGGTATCCGATAGCACGCTGCTGCTCCTATCGAACATGGACGCTCGAGCTGTCCACGAGATTCGGCGCGGCATCAACGTGTGGCGCTACCTGCGCTGGCAAGCAAATGGGTTCCGCTAGCGCGGGGCACCGCTAGGCAGCCTCCTCCCGTCTTCCCCCGGTAGCCCTCACCCCCTGCCCCCCTCGCCCGTGACACGGGCGAGGGGGAACTGCCGATGGGCTGACGAGTGTTCCCCCTCGCCTGCAAGGCGGGAGGGGGGCCAGAGGTGAGGGCCGCCGCGCTTGACCGCGCAAGTCGCGCTATGATGGTCGCGGAGCGTGGCGGGCTGGTTCCGCCAGGCGCTTGTAGACACAGGAGGCAAGACAATGGCTGGCAATCCTCGTATCGCTACCGCGCCGTTCGGCCGCACCGGTCACGAGAGCACGCGCGTCATCTTCGGCGCCGCCGCGCTCGGTCGCGTGACGCAGGCGGAGGCCGATCAGACGATGGAATTGATTCAGCAGTACGGCATCAATCACATTGACGTCGCCGCGAGCTACGGCGAGGCCGAGGTGCGCCTGGGACCGTGGATGGCGCGCCAGCGCGACCAGTTCTTCCTGGCGAGCAAGACGGGCGAGCGTACCCACGCGGCGGCGCGCGACCAGATTCGCCGCTCGCTGGAGCGTTTGCAGACCGACCGGCTCGACCTCATCCAGCTCCATAACCTCTCCCAGCCGGACGAATGGGCGACGGCGATGGGGCCGGACGGCGCGCTGAAGGCCGCGATCGAAGCGCGTGATGAGGGACTGGTACGCTTCATCGGCGTGACCGGTCACGGCGTCGTCATTCCCTCAATGCACCTGCGGAGCCTGCAACGGTTCGACTTCGACTCGGTGCTGCTGCCGTACAACTACTCGATGTGGCAGAACCCGCAATATGTCGCCGATTTCGAGGCGGTCGAGCGACTCTGCCACGAGCGCAACGCCGCGATCCAGACGATCAAGGCGGTCACCTACGCGCCGTGGGGTGAGAAGGAGCACACGCGCGCGACGTGGTACGAGCCGCTGGAGCGGCAGGAGGATATTGACGTCGCGGTCGCGTGGGTGTTGCAGCGCCCCGGCATCTTCCTCAACTCGGTCGGCGATATTCATGTGCTGCCGAAAGTGCTCGACGCCGCCGCGCG
>DASUBC010000388.1:0-4455 GCA_035763465.1 Thermomicrobiales bacterium | reverse complement strand
CTTGCTGGCCCCGGCTGACGACCACCGTGATCGTTGAGCCTCTGGCCGCTTGCGCGCCGCCGGCCGGGGTCTGGGTGATGATCTGGCCGGCAGGCTGGTCGCTGTAGCGCGCTTCGACCTGCTCGACGGTCAGTCCGGCCGCCGTGGCGGCAGTCCGCGCCTGCTCCAGCGTCTTGCCGGTCAGGTCGGGCACCTGCGCCAGAGCTGCCGTCGGCGTCAGCGTCGCCGTCGGAGGCATCGTCGGCGTAGCCGGGCGCGCGGTCGGCGCGGGGCGTGTCGGCGACCCCGGCGCCACAACGGGCGCGGTTGTCGCAGTCGCCGTCGCCTGGCTGGTAGGCGGCGGGTCGGTGGGCGGCGGGTCGGTGGGCGGCGGCGCCAGGGCCGCGACCGTCGCCGGGGTCGGTGCGGCGGCCAGCGCGCCGAAGGGCGACAGCCGGTAGCCAACGAAGAGCACGACGGCCAGCGCGAGCAGCACTGCCAGCCCGGCCAGCCAGGTTACACAGCCGACGCCGCCACTCCGCCGAGGCGGTGGGGCGACCCGCCGTGGGGGCGGCCCAGCGACCGCGCGTCGCTGCTGGGCTGGCGGCGCGGAACGCGCCGATCGGGGTGGCCGCCAGCGCGGCCAGTTCGCCAGCGCCACCGCCATCTCCTGGGCGCAGGCAAACCGCGCCGCCGGGTCTTTCGCCAGCGCGCGGAGTGTGATGTACGAGAGCGCGAGCGGCACATCGGGATTGACGCGGTGCGGCGGTGGCGGCGCCTCGTGGACATGTTTCATCGCCACGCCGACCGCGCTGTCGCCGGTGAAGGGCAGCGCGCCGGTGAGCGCTTCGTACAGCATGACGCCGGCGGCGTAGATATCGGTGGCGGGCGTCACCGGCTCGCCGCGCGCCTGCTCGGGTGAGACGTAATGGACGGTGCCCATGCCCATGCCGGCTTCGGTCAGCGTGCTGTCGGCGATGCCCTTGGCGATGCCGAAGTCGGTCACTTTGGCCGTGCCGTCCGGCGTCAGCATAATATTCTGGGGCTTGACATCGCGATGCACCAGGCCGCGCGCGTGGGCATAGCCCAGCCCGGCCAGCACCTGCGTCACGATCGCAACAGCCTCGTCCGCTGGCAGTGGTCCGCGAGCGCGGATCAACTCCTTCAAGTTCGGGCCGTCTATGTACTCCATCACGAAATATTGCCGGCCCTGGCCGGCATCAACGCCCACGTCGAAGATGTGGATGATATTAGGGTGATTCAGCGCGGCGACCGCCTGGGCTTCGCGCGCGAAGCGGGCGACGAACTGCGGGTCGGCGGCATAGGCGTCACGCAAAACTTTGATCGCAACGTCGCGGCCAAGCAGGGTATCGAAGCCCTGGTAGACGACCGCCATCCCACCGTCGCCGATTTTCGGCCCAACGCGATAACGCTGATTGAGCAGCCGTTGCATCGTCTATTCCCTGCCGCGACCGCACACTCGGTCCCCGTGGCGGCGGGGAAGGTGGCTGGAATATTGGCCGCGCCGTGAGCAATCAGCAGTCATCTGGTGACGGTTCGTGTCCATCGTTCCTGCTTGCTCACCCGATCGCCTGGCGACGACATCGCGCTGGCCGACCCACTACGGTTTTCTGCTTTCCGGTCGGCTTTTCACCGACACGCACGCTCATTGTAGCCACGCCCGACAAGTTCTGTCAAATTGCGCGAGAAGCGCGTCGGGAGTAGGGAGTAGAGAGTTGCTCTGAATGAGCACGACGCCCACAGACCAGCATGATGCCGCTGACAAGGAACTCTCTACTCCCTACGCTCGACTCGCTACTCGCTCGTTGGCACGAGCATTGCTTTATTGGAACGTACCGGGGCCAATCCCGGTTCCCGCCGCCCTGTAGGTTGATTGATCGGGCGGTGTCGAAAGGAGGCAAGGTATGTCTAGCGGTACTGGTGACAAACTCAAGGGCATGGGCGAGGAAATGAAAGGCCGCGCCAAGGAAGCCTACGGCGACGCTACCGATAACGAGCGCGTCCAGGGCGAAGGCCAGGCGGATCAGACCGCCGGCAAGGCCCGGCAGTTCAAGGGCGACGTTAAGGATAAGGTGGACGATGCCGGACAGAAGGTCGGCGACGCCGTAGATAAAGCTCGCTCGAAGATGTAGTCAACCAGCGATTGGTTCGCTCGTGGGCGCTTCCCCTTGCAAGGGGAAGCGCCCCGCTTTTCTCTGGCGTCGCCGCGCTGACGTTGTAGTAACCAGGGCAAGGCTAAGACCAAACGGCACGAAGACGAGCAATGCCGACAGGGTGCTGCGGAACTCGACCGAAATCGCCATGCGGAGCGGCAGGTAGAGCTGGAAGAGGTAGGAGGCGAGCGCGCCGGCGCAGAGTACCACTACAGGCACACTCAACAGCCCGTCTCCCAGCGCAGCGGCCAGCGCCACCGCCCAGGCGCAATACCAGGGCACAAAGAAGGTCCAGAGGACGAGCAGCACCAGCATCACCCGTAGCGCCACCGCTACGAGGCGCGCGGGCGGCCCCGCGACGCGCCTGAGCAGGAGCAGATAGGCCGCTGCCAGCACAACGATAACGGTAGTATGGACGATGCGTCCGGCGATGAGGGTGCTGGTAATCCGTTGAAGAAGTAGCCGGGCGATGTGCGCCGGGCTGGCATAATAGTGGTCTGCCTCACGCACCGGACCGAGTGTGCCAAGCCCAACCCAGAATGGTCCCATGAGCGCGAGGACAAGCAACGCGGGCCGCCAGCAGAGGCGCGCGGCGGCCCGGCAGCGCGCGTTCCAGTCGGGCAATGGCGCCAGGTAGTGCCACAGCGCCAGCGGCAGCACGGCGAACGCGACCGCTTTCACCAGCCCCGCCACCGCCAGGGCGACGAACGCGGTCTGATAGCGTCCTGTCAGGTAGAGCCAGAGGCCGCCGAGCAGCACGGCCAGCATGAGCACGTCGTTATGGCCTGCGCCGGGGAACTCCAGCAGCACCAGGGGGTTCCAGAGCCAGAAGGCCGTGCCAGGCAGCGGCGGCCGTCCCAGGGCGCGCAGGACGGCCCAGATCAGCACGCCGCAGGCCAGGTAACCCGCCAGGGCGACAAGTTTGAACAGCAGCACGCTCCAGATCAGGTTATCGCCAGCAATGCGCGTGAGCGCGGCGCCGAGCAGATTCCAGATCGGACCGTAGGGCGAGGTATAGTCGGCCCAGTTGGTGTAGCGAAAGAAGACGTCGTGCGGAAAGGTTGACGGTGGGAAGAGATACGGATTCGCACCGTAGCGGCCCAGCACCCGGCCTTCCATCAGGTAATGAAAAAGGTCGCGCGACGTCAGCGGCTGCGTGCAGGTGAGCAGCAGCGCGAACACGACCGGCGGCGCGATGGCCCAGCGGCGCAACCACCGGTCGCCGGCGTCTGCCTGGCGCGTGGTCCACCAGACGAGCATGGCGGCGGCAAAGAGCAGCGCCAGCGCCAGAACATACCCAAGCGCGGCCAGCAGCCGGTGGCCCAGCGCGTCGAAGAGATAGTACGTCGGGACAGCGACATGGCGAGGCAGAAACGCGACTACGGCGTATCCGGAGTAGACTAGACCGCTCCCCAGGCTGGCGGCGAGCAGGCGGCGACGCGCACGATCGCGCGCGGGCGCGCACGCCCGGTTCCCTGCCCATGTGGATATTACCTGCCGTGAGGCTGCGCTCAACCCATTCCTCCCTGACCCAGAACATAAGTATACGGTGGATGCCGTTGGCAGCATAGGTTGGAAGCAGGGCGAGTTCAGATGGCCGCTGCCGACGAAAGTCGGCGCTAGCTGGCCTGCAGCCACGACGTCCCTGGCGGGGCTGGGGCTGGTCAGCCTGTACATCGGATAACCAGCCCTGGCATCGCCACAAACCCAGTCCGCGCAGGCGGACTGCGTGGTCGCAGCCCGCAGCCCGCAGTTTCAACCGCCGCGACACATTACAGTGGCGCCGCACTGGTCTGCTGGCGCAACGCCAACCCCGCGCACTGCCCGTCCGCCCGGCTTCAGTCGCCGGCCACTCCTGGTAGAACAAAGACGTGCACGGCGGCGTCTGCCAGGCGCGCGGCAATCCGCTGTCCGGCCGCCTCGGACTCGACGATCGTGTACAACGTCGGGCCGCTGCCGCTTGGCAGTACCCAGGACGCGCCGGCGTCAAGAAAGCGGCGGCGCCAGCCGGCCAGCTGGGGCAATACGCGGGCGAGCGGCCCGCCGAAGGCATTGATGAGCAAGGCCGGGTCGAGCGGCTCACCGCGCCGCAGGTGTTCCGCCTGGGCAAGCGTACGCGCGCCGTCGCTGAAATCAGCCGGTGTAAGCGCCTGATATAGCCGCCGTGTCTTATCGGGCGGCAGCGCCAGCGCCGGGGTCAATACGACAAACCAGGTTGGCGGCAGCGGCGGCAGTGGTGTGAGCAGTTCGCCAATGCCGGTTGCCAGCGCGGCGCCGCCGCGCAGGAAGAAGGGCACGTCCG
>DASUBC010000387.1:0-12080 GCA_035763465.1 Thermomicrobiales bacterium | reverse complement strand
GCGCCCTGCACCACCTGCCCGGTTTCGGGGAAGTAGTGCTGCGTGGCGGTGTTCGCGACCGGCGGGACGCGCGTGGCCGGGGTGTCGAGGCGGTGGATGGCGTTCCAGGCGCCGCCGTCCTCCTGCCCCAGCCGCCAGGCGCCGAAACCGGCCAGGCCGAGGTCGGTCACGACGCCCAGTTTGGCGGTGATGCTCTGCTCGCTCTCGTACCACGCCTCGTGCGGGTCGCCGTGGTCGTCGGTGTACTTCACCCAGTTCGCCGCGTCGGTCGTGCTGTAGCCGCTGGTCGCGTTCGGGCGCTGCGCCAGTGGCGGCCCGCCGTCCATCTTCACCGTGCTCGCCGGCTGCTTCGTCTTGGTGTCCCAGTCAAGGCCGTAGAAGGGGACGCCGAGAATCGTCTTGCCCGCGCCGAACTGCGCGGCGGCGTAGCGCGCCACGCCGCGCACCCAGTTCACCGGCGCGACCGGCCCCGGCGTGCCGCCCGCGTAGTGGAAGTCGTAGGCCATGACGACCACATAATCGAGGCTGGGCGCGAGCGCCGCGTAGTCATACGCGCCACCCCAGCCGGTCGTCGTGTCGGTGGCCTTCGCGGGCACGGCCATCGTCGTCAGTTTGCCGGCCGCGCTCAGTTGCGCGTGCAGGCGGCGCATGAAATCGGTCAACAGCGGGCGGTCGGTGGGGTTGAGGCCCTCGAAGTCAATGTTGATGCCGTCGTAGCCCTTGCTGGTGACCAGCGCCACCAGCGCCGCGACGAGGCGGTCCTGCTCCTGCGGCGTATCAATGAGGTTGTGGAAGTCGTTGTAGGTTGGCCCATTCTTGATCATCGGCACGACCTTGACGTGGTGGTCGCGCAAGAGCGCGGTCGTCGCCGGCTGCTCGTTCTTCGTGTCAATCGTGCCGTCGGTCTTCAGGGCGTAGTAGTAGGGCGCCACATGGGTTAGGCTATCCACGTTGGCCTTGAGGCTGACCAGCGAATCGGCCGCGTAGGTCACGTAGTAGCCCCAGCGCACCGTGACCACGCCGGCCGCCGCCGCGTGTGGCGTGCCCGCCGGCAGCAGCGGCAAGACCGCGCCCGCCAGCAGCGCACAGAGCACCCACCGCCAGAGACGCGCGCGCACCTCGTCCTCCTTGCATTGCGGATTGTGGAGTGTGGCGTGTGGAGTCTGCCGCTCCTACGCGGTGGCCTAGTACTCAGGCAGTGGCTCAACCAGCGCCTTTCTGCACGTCACGCTCCGCACATTGTGCCCATTGAACGAGCGAAGTGGCGCGCGGTTCCCTCGAACTCGGTACACGTCACGTTCAAAGGTACTAGCCAGGTAGCCTGCACGTATAGGAGGATTGCACCGGCCGCGACGCGACTGTAGAGGCGAAATCTCCTATAGTCACGGGACCATCCTGTTGCGTACGATAGTCGTACGTGGCGCTAGCGAGGCTGCCAGAGTTGTTGTACGCTGGTTGCCTGTAAGTGGAGCAGCAATGCCCGACCTTGTCAACCCGGCGGCTATCTCCTCGCCCTGGGAGGACGCGGCCAGCGGCCTGGGCACCTTGCCGGCGCTGGTGCGGCAACTTGACGCTGCCTTGCAGCCGCCGCTCGCGCCTCCCACGCCACTGACGCTCCTGCAACTGGCGCTGACGCCGCCCGACGCCGCCAGTGGCACGCTGGATGAACCGGCCGTGGTCGCCGCGGTGGTCGCGCTGCTGCGCGTGGTCGTCGCCGTGCATCCCGCCACCCGCGCTGCCCGGTTGGAGGCGACGGCGTTCCGCTTGCAAGGCCACGAGTTCGCCCTGTTGCTGCCGGACACCAGCGATGACCAGGCGCGGTCGGTGGCGATGGCGCTGCTCGGACTCCATGACGTGACCGGCTGGGTCTGCCACGCCGGTGGTGTGGTCGTTACGCCGGGGCTGGCGACGCTGGCGCAAACGCTCCTCCTGGCGGAGAGCGCGCTGCGCGCGGCGCGGGCGGGCGATGAAGTCGTGCTCTATGACAGCAGCGTCGCGGTGGCGGAGGAAGTTGACCGCGTGATCGCGCGGCTGGCGCGCGAAACCCTGACGCAGGGCCGCCGCGCCGCCTGGGCAGGGGAAGTCGCGCTGCGCGATCCGGTCACCGGGCTGCCAAATCAGCGGGCGCTGCACCAGTTCCTGGCGATCGAGATTCCCCGCGCGCAGCGGCACCGGCACCCGTTCGCGCTCCTGCTCGTGGATGGGGACAACCTCAAGGAGTACAACGCGCAGTACGGCTACGCGGGGGGCGACGCCTGGATCGCCGCGATCGGCCAGTTGCTGACGCGGGAGACGCGGGCGAGCGACCTGGTCGTCCGCTGGCGCAGTGGAGATGAGTTCATGGTGGCGCTGCCCGAGACCGCGCGGCCACAGGCGCGGCTCCTGGCGGAGCGGATTCGGGCGAAAGTGGAGCAGGAACTGGCCCAGCCGTCCCTGGCCGGGACAGTATCCATCGGTGTCGCCGCGTTCCCGGCCGATGGGCAGACCGCCGCCACGCTGCTGGCAGTCGCCGAAGCATCCGCCGCCCAGGCCAAGCAGGCGGGCAAAAATCGGGTCGCCTGCGCCACCACGTCCGGCGCGGCAGACCCCACGCCACCAGCCACGCCCTGACCGGTACAGCGTTGCTTACCGGCGCCCTGCTTCCCCAGCGCGCTGTCCCTCATGCTCCTGCAAGATGCGCGTCAATTCCGGGTTCCGCATGGGGTCGTAGGTGCGGCCGTCGCGCCGCAAGCGATAGTGGTGGAGCACCGCCTGGCGTTCACGGCGCTGCTGCTCCTCACCGTGGTACGCGCGCCAGGCTTGCCGGACGCCGTGCCCGGCCAGCGCGGTGAGCAAAAGTGCGGCCGATAGTTGTGGCAACTCGCCGAGAATAGGTCACCCCCTTTGCAGAAACGATCATGTTGACGGTAACGATTGCCAGGGTGGTGATTGCCGTCTCTGTATTACCACACAATCAACCGAGCGTCTAGCCAGGGAGAGGCGTGAGCGCGTGAGTCGTGAGTGCGTGAGTAGGATTGAGCCAGCGCCGTGCCTGACTGCTGGCGCAGTGTAAATCGTCAGGAACTCACGACTCACGCGCTCACGCGCTCACGCCAGGTGACAACCTTTTCACCCGCGCGCGGCGGTATGGCGCTGATAGCATGACTGGTGGCCGGTACGATCGTACCGTGACCGCGCCTGTCGTGGGCGGTGTGTATCGAGGAATGAGGTGAGGTATTCAGGCCACGGTATGGCGCTGGCGCTCCCTGGCACGCCTGGTCACCGGGCCGGCCAGCCGCCGTGGCTGGGCCAGATGGGGATTGCTACTGGCGTGTGTGTATCCAGGCGCGCTCCTGGCGCTCTGCCTGCTCCAGGCGCTTGCGCCGCAGCGCACAGGCCCGCTCGCGCTGGCTGAAGTCGTCTTACCCTACCTGTTCCTACCACTCGCGCTCCTTGTGCCGGCATTGTTTTTGCGTGGCGCCGTCGTGTTGCGGCTCTGCGTCGCAGCCTGTTTGCTGGGTGGCGTGCGCTTCTTGCCGGTATTGCCGCCTCATGACCAGCAGGCTGACAGCGGGGCCAGGATTATTACGGTGATGAGCTGGAATATCGCCTTCGGTCAGGGCAACGCCCAGCCTATGCGGCAGTTCGTCGAGTCGCAGCCGGCGGACGTCGTCGCGCTCGAAGAGAACTATAACGCGTGGTGGGATCCAGACTACGCGACCTGGCAACGGCAGGAGGCGGCGCTGGCGAGCCACTATCCGTATCAAGTTCGCTATTCCAGCCAGGGGCTGACGATCTTCAGTATCTATCCGGTCATCACGAGCAGTGAGCAGACCGCGCTGCCGTTGATCTGGGCCAGGCTCGACCTGGGTGGTGGACAAACCGTCATCGTGGCTGCGGCGCATCCGCGCGACCCGACCCGGAGCGCCTGTACGCTGACCCGGCTGTGTTATGACCCGACCGAGCGCGACGCGCAGATCGAGGCGATGCGGGCCAGCCTGGCGCCGTTCCTGCACCACGACGAGCCAGTGTTGCTCGTCGGCGACTTCAATCTCACCGATCGGGAACCGGCCTACCAGACGCTCGCGCGGGGCCTCAACGACGACTATCGCCTGGCCGGCGCCGGCCTGGGCCATACCTGGCGACCACTGCGGCTGGCCCGGTATGACATCGCGCTGCTGCGAATTGACTATATGTTCAGCACCGCGCGGGTGACACCACTGCGCCTCGACACGGACTGCACCCCGCGTGGCAGCGATCATTGCGCGCTGCTGGGGCGCTTCGCGGTGCATTAACCCTGTTGGTGAGAGCGTGCGTGAGAGTGTGAGAGCGTGAGCAGGTTTAAGTCAGCACGGCGTCTGGCGGCTGGCGCAACACCATTCCCAGGTAACTCACGACTCACGCGCCCACGACTCACGCACATGCAAGGAGCCGGTGAGATGGCCTACGAAGAATGCCACGTCATCGTGCGCCGGACCGGCCTACGGGAACGGCTCCACCTCGTCACGTACCATGCGGATGGCCGGCTGGTCGCCAGCCAGGCGCTGCCGTTTCTGGCGACGCCGTTTGCCTGGGAGCAGACGCGCCGTTACCTCGAACATCGCGGCTGGGTCTGCACGGCGGACCAGCGCCAGGAGGCGGCGCCCAGCATGGTCTTCAGACGGCAAACCTCTAGCAACGGCATGACCACCGCACCGATATTATTTGACGGTAGACGGTAGTTCCTCTCCAGAAGGCAGTGCTGGTCTCCAAGTACGGCGCCGCTGAGGGTACCCCGGATTTCAATTCGGGGCTGCCCACAATGGCGCCATGCTCGTAGACGTGCACTGCCTCATAGCGAGAAACTATCGTCTATCGTCTATCGTCTACCGCCTATCGTCTCCGCCTACCAGCTAATCGGCCACCGCCAGCTGGCCCGTGACCTCCACGGCCAGGCTCGCCGGCGCATGGTGGGAGGGTTCGACCGGCGGCAAGCCGACGCCGCGATAGAGAAAGCCGAGCGCGGCCAGCTCGTGCTGGTCGTAGAGATTACGCCCATCTACGAGAATGGGCTGGCGCATTCCTGCCCGTACCCGCGCCAGGTCAAGCCCTGTGAATTCGTCCCACTCCGTGACGAGCGCCACCGCGTCCGCGCCCACTGCCGCCTCGTAGGCGTCGGCGCAGAAGGTCACGCCGGGCAGCAGCGCCCGCGCGTGCGCCATCGCCGCCGGGTCGTACGCGCGTATCCGCGCCCCCCGCGCTTGCAAGTCGGCGATAATCGCCAGCGAGAGCGCCTCGCGCAGGTCGTCGGTGTTCGGCTTAAACGCCAGCCCCCAGACCGCGATGGTCGTTCCCTCGACGCCGTCGAGCAGGCGGTCGAGTTTGCGGACGAAGGCGCGCGGCCCATCGCGATTGATATCGAGCACCGCGCGTAATAACTGGGGATGGCAGTCGGCTTCCTCGGCCATGAACTCCAGCGCCTTGACGTCCTTGGGGAAGCACGATCCGCCAAAGCCGATGCCGGCGTTGAGGAAGTGCGGGCCAATCCGCTGGTCGAGACCCATGCCCTGTGCCACCTGGCGGACATCGGCCCCCAGCGCCTCGCAGATGTGCGCCACCTCATTGATGAAGGCAATCTTGGTCGCCAGGAAGGCATTCGCCGCGTACTTAATCATCTCCGCCGTCCGCAGGTCGGTCACGAGGGTCGGGGCGTGGAATGCCTGGTAGAGTTCGGCGACCGCCTCGGCGGCGGCGCGGTCGGCGGACCCCAGCACGATGCGGTCGGGGTGCTGCATGTCGCGTACCGCCGAGCCTTCGCGCAGGAACTCGGGGTTGGCGACCACGGCGAAGGCGGCGCCGGCCGGGGCGGCCTCGCCTAAGAGCGCCTCGACGAGGTCGCCACTGCCGATCGGCATCGTGCTCTTGTTGACCACGATGGTGCGCCGGCCTGCGGCCAGATGCTGGCCGATGCTGTGGGCGGCGCTGCGGACATAGCGCATGTCGGCTCCGCCGTGCGGCGCGGTGGGCGTGCCGACACAGATGAAGACGAAGTCGGCCTGGGGTACGGCGGCAGCATAGTCGGTGGTGAAGGTGAGCCGGCCACTGCGGCGGCCACCTGTCAGCAGGTCGTCCAGCCCTGGCTCGAAGATGGGGGAGTGGCCGGCGTTGAGCTGGGCGACTTTCTGGGCGTCAATGTCCACCCCAACCACCTGATTGCCCAGGTCGGCGAAGACCGCGCCGGTGCCCAGCCCGACATACCCTGTCCCAATCACCGCGATCCGCGCCATCTCACCACTCCTTACGCTACTCGTCGCGAAATGTGCTCGTGCTGGCTAATCCCCAGCCACGGGGAGTGGTTGGCGGCGGCGGAAGCGGCGGGCCCGCACGCGCAGCAAGCCTTTGATGTCCTCCAGCGCCGTGGCCGCAATCTTCACCCGCGTGTCCAGGTCTTCGATCCACTCCACCGGCACTTCATAAATCCGCAGCCCCCGCGCCTCTGCCAGCAGTAAGAGTTCGGTGTCAAAGAACCAGGCGTTGTTCTCGACAGCGGGCACGAGCTGCCGCGCCACGCTGCCCTTGACCGCTTTGAAGCCGCACTGCGCGTCCGAGAAGCGCCGCCCACAGACCAGTTTGATCAGCAGGTTGTAGCAGCGCGAAATCACCTCGCGCTTCCACTGGCGGGTGACCACCGCCCCTTTGAGGAGCCGCGAGCCAATCGCCAGGTCGCTATGCCCGGTCGCCAAGGGGGCGATGAGCGGCAGGAACGATTGCAGGTTGGTGGAGAGATCTACATCCATGTAGGCGACGATGTCGGCATCAGACGCCAGCCAGGCGGTGCGGAGGGCGCGCCCACGCCCTTTCTGGTCAAGATGGAGCACGCTGACATGGGGGTAGCGCGCGGCGAGGTCGTCGGCGACGGCGAGGGTGCGGTCGGTGGAGGCGTTATCCGCGATGACGATGGCCCAATGGTAGGGGCAGTAGGTGCTCAGGTAGGCCACCAGGGTGGCGATGCTGGGGGGCAGGGCGCGCTCCTCGTTGTAGACGGGGATGACCACGTCCACCGTCACCTGCTGGTGGGGCAGGGCGTGTCGCTGCCGTCGCTCCATCCGCGCCATTGGTCTCCTCCTCTCGTCGCGGCTGCTGACAATGCGCCGTCCTGGTCGGGCCGGCGTGTGGGTGTGTGCGGCTCAGACGACGCCGTCCCACTGCTCGTTGGGCCACCGCGCCTCAGCAAGCGCGCTCTCCGCGCTGGTGATGAGTTCCCTGGCGGTGCGTCCGTCCACCGGGAAACCCGCGATACCGATGTCCCAGCGCCCCTCGCGATAGCCGGGCCACCTGGCCGCGCGCTGGAGCTGGATGCGAAAACGCTCGGCGGCGTGGCGGGCCTGGCGGCAGGTTGTTTCCGGCAAGATCATCAAACACCGCCCGGCATCGTCCTGGCCGGCGATGTCCATGCGCCGGCAAATCTGGACGAGTTCGCTGACGGCGTCCGGCCTGGCGGCGTCTGCCTCGCTCGCCCAGACGGGTGGAACGTGGTGGAGCAGGAGCACCGCCAGTGGGCGCTGGAGCCGTTGCGCGCGCGTGAGCTCGTGATCGAGCTGTGCGCGCAGGTAGTCATGGCTGGCCGCCGTGGGAGGCCGCACCACGGTGGCGAGAAAGGGCGCGCAGTGTTCGAGCGAGCGCCGCGCCGCGAGCAACGCCGGTGCCTGTTGTGCGGTGTGCAGGGTCAGGACACCCTGTACCTCGCCCCAGGCGATCAGCGGCGCCGCGAGGATGTGCGGGCAGTCGGCGCTGGTCATCTGCCGGGCGCCGGCTGCCTGAAGCGCCAGGGCGTGGGCCGGCGCATAGTCGGCGCCCAGCCATGGATACAGCGTGAGTGAATCGCGCGTGGCGTCCACCGCCCAGATCGTCACCCCAGCGGGAGCCGGCGCCACGAGCGCCGCGAGAGCCTGTTCCAATCGCTGGTGCTGGTGGGCATCCCCTGCTGCCCGGTGCAGGTCGCCGATGACCTGCCATAAGACTTGAACCGGCTCCTCGGGACTCCTGAACACTGCTCTCCCTCGCTTAAGTTTAGTGTCGGGCAGTCGGGCAGTCGGGCAGTGGGTTTCGGTCAGCACGGTGCCCGTCTGTTAGCGCAGTGCTAGTCCAGCGCACTGCTCGACTGCCCGACTGCGAACTGGTCAAGGCATCGCCAGCGCCGCCACGCCTGGGGGCGATGCGAGCACCGCGGTCGCGCCAGTTCGTTCAAATTCGATGTCCACCCAGACCAGGCCGCACTGGGCCATCTGCTGAATCACCTGCCGGCGCTGCTCCGGTTCGGCATACAACATGAGGAAGCCGCCGCCACCGGCGCCCAGGATTTTGCCGCCGACCGCGCCGGCGTCCCGCGCGACGTCATACCAGCCGTCAATCTGGGTGCTCGTGACGCCCGGTGCGAGTTGCCGCTTGTGTTGCCACGAGCGATCGAGCAGGCGCCCGACCGCCGGCAAATCGCCGCACTCCAGGGCCGCGCGCATCTCGTGCGCCAGCGCCTTGATCTCGTGCAGGTTATGCAGCGTCGCCGCCGTATTGCGCTCGATGCTGTCGCGTTGCGCGGCCAGCACGTTGCTGGAGCGCCGCCGCAAGCCGGTGAAGAAGAGGAGCAGGCGCTCCTGTAAGCCGAAATAGGTCGCTTCCGTGACCCGGCACGGCGACACTTGCGTCTCCCCATGCTCGAAGGTCAGGATATTCAGCCCACCAAAGGCCGCCGCGTATTGATCCTGCCGCCCGATCGGCATCCCCATCCGTTCGATCTCAAGTTGACAGGCCAGCTCGGCGATATTGCCCCGGCTCAAGACCCGGTCCTGCCAGGTAGCCAGCGCCGTGATGAGCGCGACCGCCGTTGTGCTCGACGAGCCTAGCCCAGTGCCGGGCGGCACTTCGGCGGTAATAAAGATGCGGCAGCCACCGGAGATGCCGAAGTACTGCAACGCCTCCAGGGGCAGCCGGTGGTCACCGTCCCAGTGCAGCGCGCCGTCAAAGATGTGCTCACGGCGCGAGAGGATGGTGTTCGAGTCGGAATTGGTGATTTGCAACTGCTCGGCCGGCGCGTCGGACAGAATGATATAGACGTAGCGGTTGATCGTCGTGCTGACAACGAGGCCGCCGAAGCGGTCGGCGTAGGTTGGCAGATCGGTGCCTCCGCCGGCGAGGCTGACGCGGAGTGGCGCGCGGGCGATAATCATCACGAACGCTCCTGGTGAACCGGTGTATCGTGCTCATGCCACTCGCCGGTGCGGTAACGCCATGCCGGGCCAGCCCACACGGAGGCCGAGGGCAGCAGGGCTGCTTCATACAGTACCCGCCGGCGCAGAGGCTCCACTGTCTTTTCCGCCGGGCCGCACTGACAATGCTGTCAGCGGACAGTGGCCGGCAGGCTAGCGTGGAGCGCGGAGATGAATTTCTCCGCGCCGGGGGGATGACAGGGGCGCTGGCGTCTCGTCATATTTCGCGCTAAATTACGGCCACTGGGCGCCGAACGTTAGAAATCCCGCCATCTTTGCTGAACGTTTTTTCATGTTGTCGTGGCTGGCGAATTGTTGACAACCTGTCAGTCATGCCATACACTGACTCTATCCTAAACCTGCGGGGCCGCCCATGTCGCCGCAGTTGTCAACAGGTGGAGGCGCAGACGCGCGGATCGTATCTGGGCACCTGATCCGCGCCGAGCCAGTGGTGCAACCGGCCAACGTTTGTTGGGCCGGTTGCTTTGCTATGTGGTCGGCGCGTCGCCGATGTAGCGCGTATCCACCTGGCGGCAGGGGAGACCCGTCCAGGCTATCAAGAAGGATTATTCCCTGGTAATCATGCACGGGCTTTAGTTCTCACATTGCTGCGAGGGAGGAACCGATGTTACATCTCGTGGTCGTCGAACCGGATACCTTGAGTGGGAAAGTCTTACGTTTTGTGCTCAGCGATGCCGGGCACCAGGTCCGCCTTGTCACGACCGCCGCCGACGCCTTCCCGGCCATTCTGGGCCAGGAGACCGATGCCGTCCTGCTGCAAACCGAACTGCCCGATCTGGACGGCTTCCTGCTCTGTCGTGAACTACGCGCCCGGCGCTACTACCACCCGATTCTCTTCGTCAGCCCCCGCACCGCCACCGCTGATAAACTGCGCGCCTTCGACCTGGGCGCCGACGACTACCTGACGATGCCCTTCGACCCACTGGAACTGCTGGCGCGCGTGCAGACGGTGGTGCGTCGCTCGCGGCAGCGGGACCAGCAGGCGCTGGGCACGGTGGTCAAAGTGGGCGAGGCGGAACTCTCCATTGGTGAACTGACCTGGCGCGCGCCCAACCGGCCGCCTTCGCTCTTGACGCCGACCGAGATGCGGATGCTGGAATGCCTGATGCGGAACGCCAACATCACCATCGGCCGGGAGACCCTGATCGAGCGGACCTGGGGCTACGATTTCCTGGGCGACTCGAACCGCGTGGACGTCTATATCCGGCGGATTCGCAAGAAGATTGAAGATGATCCGACCGACCCGCAGTATCTACACACAGTGCGCGGGCTGGGTTACTGCTTTCGTCCCCCCGCGTGGGGCGCCATTATGGACCTTACTCCTGCCAACCTGAACGCCCTGGCTGCGGGGCAGTCAGCGTAGTCGGGCAGGCGGGCGGTCGGGCAGTCGGGCAGTGTTTCTCATCAGCACCACGCCTGGCTACAAGCGCAGTGTTAGACCAGTGCGCTGCCCGACTCCCCGACTGCCCGCCTGCCCGACTACAATACCCGGTAACGTTCAATCACCGCTTCGTCAACCTCCACGCCCAGGCCCGGCCCGGTTGGCACCGGCACGGAGCCGGCGGTCATCACGATCGGCTCGCGGCAGAGCGTATTCAGCAGCGACGCCGACGACACGTTGTATTCCAGGAACAACGCATTCAGCAGGTAGGCGTTCAGGTGCAGCGACGCCGCCTTGAGCAGATCGGTCAGCCAGGCGTGCGGCGCGCAGTCTATTTGCCGCCGGGTTGCCAGGTCAGCGATCTGCTTGCCCACCGTCAGGCCGCCGCAGCGCGAGAGGTCGGGCTGGAGCACGTCCACCCGGCCTTCCTCCGCCAGGCGCGCGAAATCGGCGTAGCCGGCCAGTTGCTCGCCCGCCGCCAGCCGCAGTGTCGTCGTGTGCGTGGCGACCGCACCGTAGCCCGCGACGTTCTCCGGATGCAAAAAGTCTTCCAGCCAGAAGACGTCCAGTTCCTCTAACTGACGCATCACCCTGATCCAGTCCTTCAACGACCGTTCGCGGAAGGGCGCGGCCGGCGTGACGCCATACCAGCCCCCGTCCACCATGAGCGTGACGCCGGGGCCGGCCTCCGCGCGAGCGGCTTTGACCAGCGCGATGTCGAGCGCGGGGTCGTGCCCGAAGACGCCCCAGCCGAACTTGATCGCCCGGAAGCCGCGCGCCAGGTAGTCGGCCACCGCCTCTTGCATCGCGGCGGGCGTGGGGCGAAAGAGCGTGGAGGCGTAGACGTTGACGCGCTCGCGATAGCGCCCGCCGAGCAGTTTCCACACCGGCTGCTGGAAGGCTTTCCCGGCGATGTCCCACAGCGCGATGTCGGCGCCGGAGAGCATCTGCATCCCCGCGCCCTGCCGCCCGTAGTAGGCCAGGAAGCGGTACATCTTCTGCCAGAGGCGCTCGCGCTCCAGCGGGTCTTCGCCGATGAGCGCCGCCTTCAGCGACTCGAACCCCACCGCGCCGCCGGAGGGCGCGTCCACAATCGCCTTGCCGACATATGGCTGTGTCTCGATATCTGACCAGCCGGTAATCCCCTCGTCGGTGCTGATTTTCAGCAGCGCGACGAAGCGGACGCCGTGCGCCTCCGCCGCCAGCGCGGGGTCCGGGTAATTCTTGCCCGTATCGAGCACCATCGCCTCAACGTCGGTAATCTTCATCCGCGTTCTCCCTCATTCAGCGCCGTCCGCGCGCCGGTTGTACCAGGGCGGCGGGCGGGGCGCAAGATGTGGCGGGGTACCAGCGTTCGTGATAGGGTGCGCCGGGAACGGTGGCAATAAGGAATGTGGCGCGGACGTGGTGTGGCGGTGACAACAGGCGCGGTGGCGATGAGGGGCTGCGCCGAATGA
>DASUBC010000386.1:0-4210 GCA_035763465.1 Thermomicrobiales bacterium | reverse complement strand
GAGGGCGTGCGCGATTACTACCACGTCGGCGTGATCGGCTATGGCGGCAGTGTCGGGCCGGCATTCGGCGGCGCGCTGGCCGGCAAGGAACTTGCGCCGATCAGCGCGATCGCCAACCTGCCAGCCCGCATCGAGGAACGGAGCAAAAAGACTGACGACGGCGCGGGTGGCCTGGTCGAGCAGACGGTGAAGTTCCCGGTCTGGTTCGACCCGGTGGCGAAAGGCGGCACGCCGATGAGCCAGGCGCTGACGCTGGCGCGGCAGGTGCTCACCGGCTGGCTCGCCCAGCACCCGAGCGGCTTCCCGCCGATCGTCATCAACATCACCGATGGCGAGGCAACCGACGGCGATCCATCGTCGGCCGCCACCGCGCTACGCGACCTCCAGACCGACGACGGCCAGGCGCTTCTCTTCAACCTCCACTTGTCGTCGCACCAGGCCGCGCCGGTCCAATTCCCCAGCGACGCCGCCGCCCTGCCCGACAAGTGGGCGAAATTGCTCTTCAATCTTTCCAGCCCGCTGCCGCCATTCATGCGCGAAATCGCCGGCCAGGAAGGGTTTCCGGTAAGCGAAGGCACGCGCGGCTTCGCCTTCAACGCCGACATGGTCACGGTGATCCAGTTTCTCGACATCGGTACCCGGCCGAACAACTTGCGATAGCACGTAGGAGATAGGGGATAGGGGATAGTTGCTCATCCCTAGCGATGTGCTGGACCGCAGCACAGTGCTGACGCGGGACTATCCCCTATCGTCTATCCCGTATCCCCTGCGCGAACGGAGTGAGCGCCTTGAGCCTGGCCACCCCAACCTACACGACCGTACTGGCGCGCGCGTTCCGGCTGCCGAAGGCGGGCAACAGCGCCGACGAATACGAGGATGCCCACGCGACCGGGCCAGATGGTGCGGCGGAACTCGACGTCTTTCGCTGCGCCGTCGCGGACGGTGCGACGGAAACTTCGTTCGCGGGCTGCTGGGCGCGGCTGCTGGCCGAGGGGTATTGCGCCGGGCGCTTCGCGGATGCGCCGCTGGCCGAAGCTCTGGTGCCACTGCAAGCGGCCTGGCACACGGAGATTGATGGCCTGGCCCTGCCCTGGTACGCCGAGGAGAAGGCGCGGCAGGGCGCGTTCGCCGCGCTCGCGGGCCTGACGCTGATTGGCAAGGACGGCGCCAGCGGTGGCGAGTGGTCCGCGCTCGCGGCCGGCGACAGCTGTCTCTTCCAGGTGCGCGGCGAGGAACTGCTGGTCGCGTTTCCACTGACGGCTTCTTCGGCGTTCACCAACCAGCCGGCCCTGCTTGCGACCGAGTCGGCCAGGAACATGGTCTTCTCGGGCGATTCAGACGCCGCCACGCCCGCGCTTCAACGTGCCGCCAGTGACTGGCAACCGGGCGACGCCTTCTACCTGCTGACCGACGCGCTGGCGTGCTGGTTTCTCGCCGCGCACGAACGCGGCGACCGTCCATGGGTGGCGCTCGATGCGTTTGGCTGGGCGGGTGCAGCAGCCGACCGCGCCTTCGCAGGCTGGATCGCCGCGCGGCGCGCCGCCGGCGATCTGCGGAACGACGATGTCACCCTCCTGCGCGTCGTCGTGGGCGAAGTGCCCAGCGCGTCCGAGGCCGCCAAGCGGGCGGACCAGTGAAAGCGCCGGCCGCTTCCGGCCAGGCGCCCAGCTGGCTGACGTCATCGTCCGGCCTTGCGAATACTCCTAATCCAGCCGCCGCAGTTCCAGCACGCCCGCAGCCCTGGCCGACGCCACAAGACTACAACGAGGCACTGCAAAACCTGGCGCTCAATTGCGCCGATGCCGATCTGCGCGGCGGCACACCCGAATTGACGCCGCTCGGCCTACCACGCGCCATCACCGGCGGCTTTGCGTCGGTCTACCGGGTGCGCTGCGGCGGGCGCGACTGGGCGGTCCGCTGCTTTCTGCGCGATGTGCCGGACCAGGCCACACGCTACGCGGCCATCGGGCGACACCTGGCTGACGCCCACCTGCCCAACACCATTGGCTTCGACTTTCTCCCCACTGGTGTCCGGGTTCGCGGCCAGTGGTATCCCATCTTGAAGATGGAATGGGTCGCTGGCGAGACGCTGGACTGCTGGATCGCTCGGCAGCTTGCCGAGCCGGCCGCGCTCCGCCGCCTGGCAGACCGCTGGCTCGCCTTGCTCGGCGCGCTACGGCGGGCGGGTATCGCGCACGGCGATTTACAGCACGGCAACGTGCTCGTCGCCGGCGATGAGCCGCGCCTGATTGATTATGACGGTATGTTTGTGCCCACGCTGGTCGGTCGGCGCGGCGCGGAAGCCGGCCAGCGCAATTACCAGCATCCCCGGCGCAGCGAGGCCGACTTTGGCCCGCATCTGGATCACTTCTCCGGTTGGGTCATCTACCTCTCGCTCCTGGCCCTCAGCGTCGAACCGGCACTCTGGCAGCGTTGCGGCGGTGGTGACGAAGCCCTGCTGCTGCGGCGCGCGGATTTTGACCAGCCCGCCACCTCCACCATACTGGCCGCGCTAAACGCCCTGCCCGATCGGCAACTCCAGGCGCTCCTGCCGCGCTTCCGCTCCCTACTTGACCAGGACGTCGCCAATCTTCCACCCGTGGACGATGTAGTCGCGCGCCTCACCAGTCCCCGCGTGCCGACGCTCATCCACCGGCCCACAGCGGTGAGACTGGCCGCCGCAACCAGCGCGGCCAGCTGGCTGCCCGACCATCTCGATCGCCCGCCGCCCGTGGCGCTGGCCGTCAACCCGCGCGGCGAGCGATGGGCGCTGGCCGGGTTGACCACGTTCGCTCTCGTGCTGGTTGCGCTGACTATAGGTGGTTTGTTCGCGCCGCTGACGAGTGGCCTGGCGCTCGCCGCGCTCGGCTTCCTTACGCTGGTGGCGCTGCTGACGCGCTACCTCTCACTGCCGGCGACGCGCCGCAAACTGCGCGCGACAGCCGCCAGCCAGCGCGCCGCCTTGCGCCTGCGCTGGGCCGAATATGCGCTGACGACCAGCGAATGGCGCGCGGCGCAACACGCTGCCACGGCGGAACATGCCAGCGTCGCGCTCGCCAGCGCCCGTAAGGAATGCACCGCGCACGAGCGGGCGGCACTGGCGGCGCTGGACCAGCGAGGCGAGCATTTCGCGGCACAACGTGCGGCGCTCGATGATGCAGAAGCCGCCGCGCTGGACGAGGCGTTGCAGGCGCTGCGTCACCGCCTGCTGGCCGGCGCGCTCGCCATGCACTCCGTCGCGGCGGCAGACATCCCCGGCGTCGGCGCGCGAACGAAGTTGCGACTGCTGCAAGCCGGCGTGCGGACAGCAGGGGACATCGTGACGCTGCGCGCCGCGCCTACGGGCGACAGCATCGAGATCGTGACGCCCGATCGCGGCGCCCTGGTGCTCCCTGGCATCGGGCGCAAGAAAGCCGATTCGCTCGGCGCCTGGCGGCGGGCGCTCGAAACGGAGGCCGGCATCAGTTTGCCCGGCGCGCTGCCGCCGGCCGATGTTGCCGCGCTCCGTCAACGCTACGAGGTCCGCCGGCGGGCGCTAGCGCGGCAGGAGATTCGGTCCGCGAGTCAAGAGGCGCGGCAGCGTGCCGCTATTGAGCGCCGCTACCACGCCGAACAGCAGGCGCTGGTCGCGCGCGGCACGGCCACACGCGACCGGGCGAAGCAGCGACGCCAGGCCAGCGCGGCGGCTGTCCAGCGGCACACGGAGCGCGTGGCCGCCGCTCGCCTGCGCCTGGCATTGGCCCAGCGCGACCGCGCCACCTACGCCGCCGTCACGTTCGGCCGCTACTTGCGCCTGGTACTCGGCCTGGCTTAACCCACCACGCTTCACTACCAGGCGCCGCGCCGACCTAAACCCATTGCCCGCCTGCCTGACTGCCCGTCTCGTCCCCGGTGCATCATTCCTGCGATAGCGACTGCGCGTGGCTGTAGGGACAGCCCCAATAGAGATCAGGAGGGATGGAGTGGACTGGTGGCAATACATCGTGCCGCACGAGTGGTCCAAAATGTTCGCGTTTGATACCCCGGTGCTGGAAATCTTCATCCGGATTACCATTGTGTACCTATTTCTCGTGCTGCTGCTGCGGATCACCCTGAAACGGCAGACCGGCGGCATGAGTATGCGCGACCTGCTCGTCCTCGTCCTGATTGCCGATGCCGTGCAAAACGGCATGGCCGGGCAATACACCTCGGTCAGCGATGCACTGGTGAT
>DASUBC010000385.1:0-5512 GCA_035763465.1 Thermomicrobiales bacterium | reverse complement strand
GGCCAGGCGCTCATCGGCGCGTGCGGGTATGTGCCGTGCCTGGATGCGTTCGGGCAACTGCCCGCGTTCGGCGCGGCGCACGACGCCACGCGGCGGGGGCTGACCACGACCGCGTTTGGCCTGTACTGGGCCGTCTCGCCGCGCTACCAGCGGCGCGGCTACGCGACCGAAGCGGCCGGCGCGCTGGTGCGCTACGCCTTCACGAACCTGAACTTGCGGCGTATCATCGCCACGACGACGCACGAGAACGCGGCGTCGCTCGGCGTGATGCGGAAACTGGGGATGCGGATCGAGCGCAATCCCTACCCCGAGCCGCCCTGGCTGCAAGCGGTCGGCATCCTCGATAATCCGGCGCTGGCCGCGAACGATGAGGAACAACGATGACCATTGACTCGATCACCCTGGAAGTGCTCTGGAACCGGCTGATCGCCGTCGTGAACGAGCAGGCGACCGCGCTGATGCGGACCTCGTTCACCACGGTCGTGCGCGAATCGGGCGACCTTTCGGCCGGTGTCTTCGACCGGCGCGGCAACATGATCGCCCAGGCCGTCACCGGCACACCGGGGCACATCAACTCGATGGCGACCTGCATCCACCACTTCCTCGCGGTCTACCCGCGCGACACGCTGCGCCCCGGCGACGTGCTGATTACCAATGACCCGCAGAAGACCTCCGGCCAGTTGCACGACTTCACGGTCATTACGCCAATTTTCGACGGCCAGGACCGCCTCGTCGCCTTCTTCGGCTCGACCTGCCACGCGATTGACATCGGCGGGCGCGGCCTCAGCGCCGACGCGCGCTCGGTCTACGAAGAAGGGCTGTTTGTGCCGGTCACGAAGTGGCGCGACACGGGCCGGCCCAACGAGGAACTGGTGAAAATTATCCGCGCCAACGTCCGCGAACCGGAGCAGGTGCTCGGCGACATCCACGCGCAGGAGGCGGGCAACGCGGTCGGCGGCGCACGGCTGCTGGAGTTTCTGGCCGAGTTCGGCCTGCCCGACCTGGAAGACCTGGCCGACGAAATCATCAGCCGCTCCGAACGCGCGATGCGCGCGGCGATCGCCACCGTGCCGGACGGGGTTTACACCCACACAACCTACAGCGACGGCTACGATGCGCCGGTGAAGTTGCAGGTGACGATTACGAAGCGCGGCGACGAGATGCACGTAGACTGGACCGGCACCGACCCGGAAAGCCCGCGCGGCATCAACGTCGTCCTCAACTACACCCACGCGTATGTCACCTACGCGCTGAAGTGCGCGCTCTGCCCGGAGGTGCCGAACAACGAAGGCTCCTTCCGGCCCGTGACCGTGACCGCGCCGCCCGGCTGCCTGCTGAACGCCCAGCCGCCCGCGCCGGTCGCCGGCCGCCACGTCATCGGCCACTTCCTCCCCGGCATCATCTTCGGCGCACTCGCCCCGGTCATCCCCGACCGGATCATCGCCGAGGGCGCGGCAAATATCTGGCAGGCGCAACTCACCGGCCGCCGCCCCGACACCGGCGCGCCCTGGACGTATGTCTGGTTCTCCTGCGGCGGCATGGGCGCGCGGCCGACGAGCGATGGCCTGCACACGACCGCCTTCCCGTCCGGCGTGAAGGGCGTGCAGGTCGAGACGATCGAGACACTGGCCCCGGTGATCGTCCACCGCCGCGCCATCGCGCCGGATACCGGCGGCCCCGGCCGCTACCGGGGTGGCTGTGGACAGGAGATGGAGGTCGGCGTTCGCACGACCGTGCCCTATAACCTCGGCCCGGTCTTCGACCGCGTGCGCGTCCCGGCCGAAGGGTACGCGGGCGGCGGTCCTGGCGGGCGCGGCGCGGTGCGCCTGAGCGATGGCCGCGAACTGGCCGACAAGTCGCAAATCCTGCTGCCGCCCGACGTCCGTTTCACCCTCTGCCTGCCTGGCGGCGGCGGCTTCCACGACCCCTACACACGCGACCCCGCCGCCGTCCTCGACGATGTACTGGACGAGTTCGTCTCCCTCGCCGCCGCGCGCGAGCAGTACGGCGTCGTCATCAACCCGGCGACGATGCAGGTGGATGAAGCGGCGACGACGGCGCTGCGGCGCGAGCGCACGCCCGGCTAGCAGCTCCTCATGCCACAGGTCGGGGGTTGCCCGGCGCGGCAACGCGCGGCACGCTCCCTGCGTTCCTGTCCGCCAGAGGAGGCAACGACTATGGAGGCGTGGCTCGCCGACGTCTTTTCCCATCCCGACCTGCTCGGTGCGCTCAGTATCGCGGTGAAGACGGCCCTGGTCTACAGCTTTGTGATTGCCGGCCTGCGGCTCCTCGGCACGCGCGAACTCGGGCAGCTGTCAACCTACGACCTCGTCCTGGTTGTGATTATCGCGAACGCCGTGCAGAACGCGCTGGTGGGTGGCGACACGACGCTCGTGGGCGGTCTCGTCTCGGCCGTGACCCTGCTGGGGTTGAACCGCCTGCTCACCTGGCTCCTCGACCATGTGCCGGCGCTCGCGCGTCACATGGTCGGCGAGCCAGTGGTACTCGTGAGCAATGGACTCCCCCGCTGGGACCGGATGCACCGGGAAGGGATCACCCGCGAGGAATTGATGGCCGGCTTGCACGAACACGGCGTGCTGCGCCTTGAGGATATTCGCCTGGCCGTTCTTGAGGTAGATGGGGAGATCAGCGTCGTGCCCAAAGAAACGCAGGTGCATCGCACGCGCCGCCGTGCTCGCGGCTTGCGGACCACGTAGCACGCGCTGAGCGGCACACACCGGCCACCATGCGGCGCTGACTGCCATCTCGGGCCGGGAGGAAGGAGCGCAGGATGCATAGTGCGGAGTTTGCTCTGCTCACCGCGGTTGCCGTCCGGACGGCGCTCGTCCTGGTGGCGCTGGTCGCCGGCGTCCGGATTTCCGGTAAGCGCCATATCGGCGAGCTGAATGTGTACGACCTGATGCTGGTGCTGGTCGTGGGCAACGCCGTGCAGAACGCGATGACGAAGACCAATAGCCAGCTGAGCGTCGCCCTGGTCTCGGCGGGTACGCTGCTGGTGCTCGGCTGGCTCGCGGCCAGGCTCACGGCCCGCTGGCCGGGGCTGGAGTTGCGAATGCTGGCCGCGCCGACAGTCGTTGTGCAGAACGGCCAGCTCATCCGGCGCAATGTCCGGCACGAAGGCATTACCCGGGATGAAGTGCTGACGGCGGTTCGCGAGCAAGGGCTGGCCGACCTCGCCGATGTCAAGCTGGCCGTCCTGGAGATGGATGGCTCGATCAGTGTGGTGCCCAACGACGACGCGCACGAGGACTGAGACGCCATGTCGCACCTGCCCGGTCTCATCCTGGTCGTGGTCTGGCACACGCTCGTCATTTACCTTGTGCTGATTGGCGGCCTGAGCCGCATGGGCCGCTCGCTCATGGCCGAGCGAACGTTGCCGACCTATCTCACGATTGCCCTACTGGGCAGCGCCGTCGAAACGGGGCTGTATGCCGGGAGCGGCTCGCTGGCCGCCGGGCTTGCCTCCGCCGCGACGCTGCTGATCGCCAATCGCGTCCTGACCGTGCTGCTGACCAGATCAGTGACCCTTCGCCATTTCCTGATCGGTACGCCCATCGTGCTGGTTCACGATGGGCAACTCGTCTGGCCGCATCTCCGCCAGGTCGGCATGACCGAGCAGGAGATCATGGCGGCGATTCGTGAGCGCGGCTATGAGCGGCTCGACGACGTGCATTTCGCCGTGATGGAAGTCAATGGCGCGGTCGGCGTGATTCCCCGGACGGCGCGGTAGCAACGGTCACCCTCGATCGCGCCGGCTGCGCGTCGTTCACGCAATCGCAGCGGTCGCAGCACTCACTGTGCCCTCGGTCCAGCAGCGCCGAGCTGGTATGATCGGCGCCAGCGAGATGATCTGCTGGCTGGAAGGAGTTGCCCAATGGTCGTCAAGAATCAGACCGACATCCAGGGCCTGCGGCGGGCCAACCGTCTGACCGCGCGCCTGCTGCGCGAACTCGCCAACATCGCCCGTCCAGGAGTACGCACGCGCGAACTTGACGCCTACGCGGCGGACTCCATGGCGCAACTCGGCGCGGAGCCGGTCTTTCACACCGAAGCAGGCTTCCCCGCCTGCATCAACACCTCCGTCAACGACGCTGTGCTGCACGGCGTGCCCGGTGACTACACCCTGCAACCCGGCGATGTGCTCAGTATTGACGCGGGGATGCTGCTGGATGGCTACTGCGGCGACGCGACGATTACCGTCGGCATCGGCGACATCACGCCCGCGCGCCGCCGGCTGATTGACACCACGCACGCCGCGATGCTGGCCGGCATCAAGGCCGCCGCCACCGGCAACCGCGTCGGTGACATCAGTCACGCGATGCAGCGGTATGCCGAATCGCGCGGTTTCGGTGTCATTCGCGGCTTCACCGGGCACGGCCTCGGCCATCGGATGCACGAAGCGCCCGAGGTGCCGTTCGCCGGCCGCCCGAATACCGGGCCGGTGCTGCGCGAGGGGCTGGTCATTACGATCGAGCCAATCCTGGTCGAAGGCTCGCCGCAGGTCGCCTACGACCCCGACGGCTGGACCGTCCGCACCCTGGACGGCGGCTGGGCCGCGCAGTTCGAACACACCATCATCGTCACCCCGCGCGGCGGCCAAATCCTCAGCGCGGCGTAACGGGGGCGGCTACGCGCCGCAGGCTTCGTCAATGGCGCCGGTGACAGCCGCGACCAGTTCGTCTACTTCTTGCGCGGTGATGACCAGGGGCGGGGCGATGGCGATGCCGTTATCGCCGCAGCGAGCGATCAGGCCCCTGGCGCGCGTGGCGGACCGGAGCCGATCGCCCACACCGGCGGTCGCGGCGTACGCCTGCTTCGTGCTTTTATCCGCGACAACCTCGACAATCGCCATCAGGCCCTTGCCGCGCACCTCGCCGACATGCGCGTGGTCGCGCAGCCGGCCGAGGCCGGCGAGCAATTGCTCGCCGCGCGCCGCCGCGTTCGCGGGCAGGTCTTCGTCCTCGATGATGGCGATGTTGCGGAGGGCGACCGCGCAGGCGACCGGATGACCCGAGTAGGTGAAGCCGTGCATGAACATCCGGTCGGGTTCTTCCAGTTGCGCGGCGATCGCGTCGCTGACGCCGACCGCGCCGAGCGGGATGTAGCCGGACGTGATCCCTTTCGCCAGGGAGATGAGGTCGGGCTGCAAGCCATACTGCTGGATGCCGAAGAGTGTACCGGTGCGACCAAAGCCGGTGATGACCTCGTCGGCGATGAGCAGGATGTCGTGGCGCTTCAGCACTGCGGCCACGGCGGGCCAGTAGCCGTCCGGCGGCACGATGACGCCGCCCGCACCCTGCACCGGCTCGCCGATGAAGGCCGCGATCGTGCCCGCGCCCTCGCGCGCGATCGTCGTCTCCAGTTCGTCAACGAGCCTGGCGACGAAATCGGCCTCAGAGAGACCGGGATTATTGCGGTAGGCGTAGGGCGCGCTGATGTGGACGAAGCCGGGCGTGCGCGGTCCGAAATCCTGCCAGTAGGCCGGCATCCC
>DASUBC010000384.1:0-7650 GCA_035763465.1 Thermomicrobiales bacterium | reverse complement strand
GACGATCCCGGCGTCGCGCGCGTGCTCGACCGCGCCCTCTGGGAGGCCGGACACCGGGTAGAACTGGCTCATGATGGCGTCAATGGCCTTACGCGCGGCGAGACCGGCCTGTACGATCTCATTGTGTTGGACGTCTTACTGCCGGAGCTGAATGGTGTCGAAGTCTGCCGGCAGCTGCGCCAGACCGGGATTCGGTCGGCCATCTTGATGCTGACTGCCCGCGATACCGTGCTGGACCGTGTGCGCGGCCTTGATGCTGGCGCGGACGATTATGTGGTCAAGCCATTCGCGGTCGAAGAGCTCCTCGCGCGCATTCGTGCGCTCGACCGCCGCGTTGCCCATCCGGCGGTTGATGATCTCCTGCACCTGGGCGATCTGGCGCTGGATCTCGGCCAGCATGAGGCCCGGCGCGGCCAGCGCACAATTCCGCTGACCGCCAAAGAATTCGCGTTGCTGCGCTACCTGATGCGCCACCCTGGCCGCGTGCTGACGAAGGAGCAGATCACCGACCATGTCTGGGGCTATGACTCCGAAGCAACCTCGAATGTCGTCGAAATCTACATTCATTATCTGCGTGACAAGATCGACCGGGGTTTCACCCGACCGCTGATTCGCACCGTGCGCGGCGCGGGCTATATGATGCGGGAGTGAGCGGCATGTGGGCATCGCTCCGGCGCTGGCGCCGGCGCATTCGCCAGCGTCTGTGGCCGCGCTCCGGCGATGCGGCGCTCTTCGCCGCCATTCGCTGGCGGCTGGCCCGCTGGCATGTGGCCGTCTTTGGCGTCATCCTGCTCCTGGTCGGCGGCGCGACCTACGTCATCGCGACGCGCTGGCTCGCGGTCGAGCTGGATCGCGATCTCGTCGCACAGGCAACCCGCCCACACCAGTTCGAGCAAGGCACAATCGCGCCCGCGAACCGGGGCTATCGGGGCGGGCAGTTCTTCGTGCTCCTCAACGCCGACGGCAGTGTGCGCGAAAATCCGCAACAGGTTATGCTGCCGCCGCTGGCCCTGCCGGCCGGTTCGGCCTCGCCCGACTTTCAGACCGTGACGATCGCCGGCGCGGCCGTCCGGCTGTATATCCGGCCGCTGCCCGCCTTCCCCGACAGCCGCCGGCTGTCGGGGCCAGCCGTGGTCGTCGTCGGTCAGAGCCTGGCGCCGCTCCAGGCGGCGCAACGGCGGCTGCTGACCGGCTTCATCGCCGGCGGCGCGATCGGGCTGCTGCTCATCTTGTTCGGTTCGTGGTTTCTGGCAGGCCGGGCATTGGTGCCGATCGCGACGGCCTTTCGCCGGCAGCAGGAGTTCGTCGCCGACGCCTCGCACGAATTACGCACGCCGTTGACCGTGCTGCGCGCCTCCGCCGATCTCCTGGCGCGGCATCTTGACGAACCGCTGGCTGCGAACGCCGACATACTCGCTGATTTGCGCCAGGGCCTCTCCGGACTTGAACAACTCACGAGTGACCTGCTGGCGCTGGCGCGGGCGGAACTGGCTGAACTGCCGTTCGCCTGCGCGCCCTTCGATCTCGCGCTCTTCGCGGACGACGTCGTGCGGACGACGGCGCCACTCGCGCGGGAGCGCGTTGTCGCCTTGCGCCACGAGACGGGCCAAAACACCATCACGATTGACGCCGATCCTGACCGCTTACGCCAGGCGCTGCTAGCCCTGATCCACAACGCGCTTCAGCATACTCCCCCCGGTGGGTCCGTCACCGTGACGACCACCGCTACGGACGACGAGGCGCTGCTGACGGTACGTGATACCGGCAGCGGCATTCCGCCGGAGCACCTGCCGCGCATTTTCGACCGCTTTTACCGCAATGATGCCGCGCGCTCGTGCCCTGGCGGCGCTGGCCTGGGCCTGGCGATCGCCAACGGGATCGTCGAACGGCACGGTGGCCGTCTCACTATCGCCAGTACTGTCGGGGCTGGCACGACCGCCACGATAGCGCTGCCCGGCGCCGTCGTGGCCTCGCCGGAACCGGCCTGGCTCGGGCAGCCCGGCTCACTCACGCCACGCCAATCCGGTCCACGCTAGCACACCACGCCGCCGCCGATCGGTTTCGCCTGTCCGAATAGTTTCCCAGCACTGAATAGGTTCATTTTTCTCAGCCAATTTCAAGGTAGTCCTGCTACAGTCCACAGTGAACCTGGCGAGACCGGGAAGCGCCGCTCCGCGTGAGCGCTTGCTTTCTGCCTCCTCGTGCCAGGACGCGGGCGCTATCAATGCGAGAGGTGGAGAAGTGATGCAGCGTGCAATGCGGCGGGTGATGCAAAGTGGCTTCGCCCGAATAGCGTTGGTCGCGGTTGTGCTGGTTAGCGGGGGCGGCGTCGCGGCGCTGTCCTTGCCGACCCTGCCCTGGAATCAGAAGGCCGTGGACACCTACAAGACGCAGGCGGTCGGCCGGGCCAACATTACGACGAATGTGCTGACCAACGGCCCGCTCAGCGCCGCCACGACGCTCAATCTGAATTTCCAGCAGTCGGGTATTGTGCGCGAACTGGCGGTCAAAGTCGGTGATCATGTCCAGGCCGGGCAGGCGCTGGCGCAGCTCGATCCGACCGACGCCCAGGCGAGCTTGACCATCGCCCAGACCAATTACGCCAAGGCCGTGGATACCTATAACACTACCGTGGCGGGGCCGACCGCCCAGGACCTCGCCATCGCCCAGGCGTCGGTTGACAGCGCCAAAATTGGTCTGGCGAACGCCCAGAAGAATCTGGAACAGGTCCAGGCGAGCGCGGCCCAGGATCTCGTCGTCGCCCAGGCAAGCGTTGATTCGGCGCAACAGCAGGTGAACGCGGCGATCAAGATCTTGAATGAGAGCGTGCTGCCACAGAACGACCGGGATAATGCCGCCGGCCAGCAGTCCGTGGCGAGCGCGACGGTCGCGCTGGCGAACGCGCAGAAGAATATGGTCTCGGTGCAGCAGCAGATTGACGGCGCCACCAAGGGTGACCAGCTCACGGTCACGCAGGCGCAGGCGGCGCTGGCGCAGGCGGTGAATAATTTCAACGCCGCGCAGACTGGCGTGCAGCAAGACATCGCCGCCGGGCAAGTGCAGCTGCAGATGCAGCAGCAGGCGGTAACCAATGCCCAGCAGGCTGTGCAAAACGCCCAGGACAACTTCACACAGGTGGACAAAATTCAGACGCTCAACGTCGCTACTGCGCTCCAGAATTACCAGCAGGCGCAGAGCGACTTCAACAGCGCCCAGACGACAATGAACAACTGCAACGGCAACTTCAGCCAGGCTGGCTGCACCCAGGCCGGCGGCAACTTCTCCTCGGCCCAGGCGAAACTCAATAGTACACAACAGGCGTATCAGCAGGCCCAGGTGCAGGCGGACCAGGCGCGGCAGCAGGCGCAGGTGGCGATTACGACTGCACAGTCGCAACTGAAGACCGCGCAGCTGCAATACACCCAGGCGCAGACGACCTTTGCTCAGACGCAGAGCAAGTCGGCGCAGACGATTCAGACCGCGCAGAACGCGGTAGACAACGCCAAGGCGGCGCTCGTTACGGCGCAGAATAACCTCGACAATAACGTCGCGAAATACCAGGGCCAGCTGGTGTCGGCCCAGTCGTCCATAGATCAGTCCACCAGCGCGCTGAAGACGGCGCAGATCAGTTTTTCGCAGACCCAGGTGAAGGATCAGGCGGCGGTTGTCAGCCAGCAGAACGCGATTGACAGCGCCAAGACTGGCCTGGCAACTGCCCAGGCCAATTATCAGAAGACGCAACTCCAGGACCAGTCGTCAATCGCCACCGCGCAGGGCCAGGTGACGACCGCGCAGCAACAGATCGCAACGGCGCAGGCGAACTACAACAAGTCCGCCGCGCCGCCGACGGCGGAGGCCGTGGATACCGCCAAGGCCGGCGTGGACAGCGCGAAGGCGGCCGTAGACCAGGCGCAGCTGGCGCTCGATCAGCTTACGCTGAAGGCGCCGACGGCCGGAACGGTCGCGAGCATCAACGGCGCGGTCGGGCAAAGTTCGTCGTCGAGCGGCGGTTCCTCCAGTTCGTCGAGCAGCTCCAGCACGAGCAGCGGCGGGGGAAGCGGCTTCATCACCCTGACCGATCTCAACTCGTTGAAGTTCGACGCCTCCATCAATGAGGCCGACATCGCCAAGATTCGGGTTGGCGAGCCGGCGACGTTTACGGTGGAAGCCTATCCCAATCGCACCTACAACGCGACGATCGCCGCGATTGCGCCGCAGGGCGCTAGCACCTCGAATGTCGTGAACTACACCGTCACGGGCACGATTCCCCAGACGTCGGACCGCAGCCTGCTGCCGGGCATGACGGCGACAATCAGCATCATCACGGCCGAGGCGACTGATACAGTCGTGGTGCCGAACGGCGCGCTCGCAGTCGCCCAGGCCCAGGTGGAATCCGGCAAGGTCAAGGCGCCAGCCCAGCCGACCCGCGCGCCGGGCGCGGCGACACCCGGCGCCGGCGGACGCGGCGCGTTCGGAGGCGGTCAGGGAGGCGGTCAGGGGCAGGGTGGCACGCAGGGTACGATTGGAACTGGCGCGGGCGCGCAGCGCACCCCCGGCGCTGGCTTCAGTGGGCGTGGTGGCCAGGGCGGCACAGGCGCCTTCGGTCAGGGCGGCCGTGGCAGCGCCACCGGCACCACATCCGGCCGGGGGGAGCAGGGCGCGGCAGCCCAGGCGACGCCGGGGCGTGGAGGCGCGGAGGCAACCCCAGGCGCATTCACTGGACTGCCGGGGCAGCCGACGACGCCGACGCCAAGTGTGGTGCTTGTGATGGGGAAAGATGGCAAGCCCGAAGCGCGCCTGGTCGTCACGGGACTGAGCGATGGGCGCAACACGCAGATTATGAGTGGCTTGCAGGACGGTGATCAAATCATTACGCAGGTCATCGCCGCCGGCAAGCAGCCGACCCAGGCCGCCAGGGGCGGTGGTGGCGGCATCTTCCCCGGTGGTGGCGGTGGCGCCCGGCCTGGTGGAGGACGCTGAAATGGCGACGCAGTTTCAGCCGGCGACACAACCACTGCCGCCCATTCCAGCCGGCCCGCCGGTCATCGAGGTAGCCAATCTGGTCAAGACCTATCGCATGGGTGATGTCACCGTGCGGGCGCTACGCGGCGTGAGTTTCACGGTGCATCGTGGGGAACTGGTGGCGATCATGGGACCGTCCGGTTCGGGCAAGAGCACGCTGATGAACGCGCTGGGCTGTCTGGATAAGCCAACCAGCGGTACCTACCACATTGACGGCATTGACGTCAGCCAGATGAGCGATAACCAGCTGGCTGACGTGCGGAACCGGAAGATCGGCTTTGTCTTTCAGTCGTTCAACTTGCTGCCGAAACTGACCGCGCAGGAGAACGTCGAACTCCCGCTCCTGTACGGCGGTGTCAAGGATCGCCGCGCCCGCGCGGTGGCCGCGCTGGGAGCGGTGGGGTTGGGCAATCGGCTGCACCATAAACCGAAAGAACTTTCCGGCGGCCAGCAGCAGCGCGTGGCGGTGGCCCGGGCGCTGGCCGCGCAACCGGCGATCATTCTGGCCGACGAGCCAACCGGCAACCTGGACACGCACTCAAGCGAAGAAGTGATGGCGATCTTCCAGCGCCTCAACCGGGAGCAGGGCATCACGGTGATCTTCGTGACGCATGAGCTGGAAATCGCCGAGCATACGCGGCGGATTATTCGGGTGCGTGACGGTCTCCTCGCCAGTGATGAGCCGGTGCTGACGCCGCGCATGGCGAATCCCGAAGCCTACGCGACCCGCGATGAAGAGACGGAAGCCGAGAGCGCAGTAGCCGCCACGCCGCTGCCGGTAGCCCTGAGTGGTGGGGAGGAAGCGCGATGAACTTCTTCCAGACGTTACGCGTGGCCCTGGCGAGCTTGCGGAGCAATATGCTCCGTACCTTCCTGACGATGCTGGGCATTATCATCGGCGTTGCCGCCGTGATCGCGCTGCTTGGTATCGGTAACGGCGCGACGGCGAATATTCAGGCGAACATCATCCGCAACGGCACCAACCTGCTCACCATCAATCCCGCGCAGACGCGCCAGAACGGCGTCTTTACCGGGACCGCGTCCCAGACATTGACCTACGAAGACGCGCAGGCGCTCGCGGACCTCGGCACGGAGGCCGGGATCGCGGCGGTTTCGCCCGAGCGCAACAACAACGCGCAGGTGGCGATCGGGCGCTCGAACACCAACGCCCGGATCGCCGGCGTGACGCAGGCGTACCAGTCGGTACATGACGCCGATGTGTCCGAGGGGCGCTTCATCACCAGCCAGGATGTTGACAGCGTCGCCACGGTTGCGGTGCTTGGCGCGAATCAGGTCACGACCCTCTTCAACGGCGCCGATCCGCTCGGCGAGACCATCAACATCAACGGCCAGCCGTATCAGGTCGTCGGCGTCATGGCGGCGAAGGGCGGCAATGGCTTTGGCTCGGCGGACGACAACATCTTCGTGCCGCTGACCACGAGCCTGCACCGCCTCTTTGGTTTCCGTAGCGCCGGCATCGCGGGGCAGCCGGTCAGCAGCATCGCTGTCAAGGCGACCAGCGCGAAGGACGTCAACGAAGCGAGTGACCAGATTACAACGATGCTGGAAGGACTGCACCATACCCGCCCGGGCGCCGACGATTTCTCGATCACCAACCAGCAATCGCAGCTCGACACCCTCTCGTCGGTAACGGGCACACTCACGCTCTTCCTGGGCGTGGTCGCGGGCATCTCGTTGCTGGTCGGCGGCATCGGCGTCATGAACATCATGCTCGTCTCGGTGACGGAACGCACGCGCGAGATCGGGATTCGCAAGGCGATCGGTGCCCGACGCGGCGACATCCTCCGCCAGTTCCTCACGGAAGCGGTGGTGATGAGCATGTTAGGCGGCTTGCTCGGAATTGCTCTGGGTGTCGGCGCGTCGCGCGCCGTGACGGCCAGCCATTTCGCCACGGCCATCGTGTCCAATTCGGCGATCCTGCTGGCGTTTAGTGTCGCGGTGGTTGTTGGCGTGTTCTTTGGCTTCTATCCCGCGAGCCGGGCCTCGCGCCTCGATCCGATTGACGCCCTGCGTTATGACTGACGCTGGCGTCGGCCACGCCGCGGGCAGACCATACACACGAGAAGGAGTGGTTGACGGTGGCGATACAGCAGGTGGCGCTGTTGCCACTCACCGAGGAGCAGCGTGAGTACCTGCGACTCGCCTTGCACGGCTATACCGATCGCCAGATTGCGGCCGGTTGCGGCGTCAGTTTCTCCGCCGTGCGCCGCCAGCTGGAAGCGGCCTATCGCCAACTTGGCGTCACCTGCGCCGGGAACGCGCGCACGGCGGCGGCGCTACGGCTCTATCGTGAGGAGTTGACCTGGTGAGACAGGTAGAAGCGCGCGAATATTGCCCGGCTATAGCCGATCCATACCGGGAGTCGCTCTTACACGACGCGCTGCAAGCTCACGACGAATTGCTGCGCGCGGCCCGCCTGACCGCGAACCTGGCCTGGCGGCAACTCGACCTTGGCCCTGTCCAGCTCCGTGCCCTCGTGACTCTGGCGGACGTCGGCGCGCTGCCGGTGAGCCGGTTGGCCGACGCGTTGGGGCTACGGCGGCCGGCGACCAGCCTGCTGGTGCGCGGTCTGGCCGAGCAAAATCTGGTGCTGCGCAGCGAAGACCC
>DASUBC010000383.1:0-2024 GCA_035763465.1 Thermomicrobiales bacterium | reverse complement strand
CTCACCCCCAAGGAAAGGCGAAGGTCGGCTGGTTCGCGTAGCGGCGCATGTGCAGGGTCAGCCGCCCGGTGGCGCCGGGCGCGAGGCGCACGGTGAGGTGTGGGCTTTCGACGGCAACGGTCGCGCCGTTGGCGGCGGCGGTGACGAGCTGGTGTTCGCCGTAGGCGCCACCTTGCACAATCACGGTGCGCTCCTGGTGCTGGCTGACGTTGACCAGCGTGACGACCGTCGTGTCGGGGTCCAGCCGTTCGACCAGCGCCGCCACGTCTTCGGGGATACCGGCCCGCCGCCGCACGGGGTCGAAGTAGCGCAGGCGGCAGTGGAGTGGGTAGCCGGTGCGGCCGGTCGGCAGCCCACCGAGCATCAGCCGGTTCAGCGCGTCAATCTGCGCCGGGTTGGTCGCGTTCGGGTCGTCCGACATCCGCGTGTCGGGCGTGGTGGTATCCTGGCGTTGCGCCGCCACCCGCTCGCGCACCGCCGCGAGGTCCGCTTGCAGCGCCGCAACCGGGTAGTCCGGGTCGTCGCCGTCGAGGAAGGCGACCCAGCGCGGTTTCTCCGGCAGCAATTCCAGCGCCGAGCGGTCGTGGGTCCAGTAATAGAGTTCTTCCGCGCCATACGCAAACGGCTCCCGCGTGAAGTGATACCAGCCCTGGTCGCCGTACAGGTGGGGATAGACGGTCCGGCCATCGTCATCCTTCGTACGATTCGCGTTGACCTGATCGAGCAGCTTGCGCCAGACGGCGACGTAGCGCGGGTCGCCTGTGAGCAGCAGCGCGTTGGCGAAGCCGTAGGCGGTGCGCTCCTGCACACCTGCCGCACGGTGCGCCAGCTCGCCGTTACGCGGCACGACCGGCACACTGAAGCCCCAGCCGTAGACACCGCCCCACCAGCGCCCGTTGTACGCGCCACCCGGCTTGCCGTCCAGCCCGATATTCGTGGGAATGATGCCGCCATTCGCTGCGGTGCGCTCCACCCAGGCGTCTATGTACTCCAGCGCCCAATCGCGGTAGCGCGCTTCGCCGGTTAGGGCGTAGGCGTTGACGGCCAGGGTCGTTGCGGCGAGATTGATCGGGTGGTCGCCGACGATGTCGGTGTACTCGGTATAGTGGTCGAGCATTTCAGCGAAGTTGCGCTCGTTGTGCAGTGGTGAGAAGCGCCCCTCGACTTCGATCGGGTCGCCCGCCCAGTCGAGCGGTGTCGCCTGGCGCAGCAGTGGGCCACGGCTGCCGTTGAAGAGGCTGCGGATGATCCGGTGTTGGGGGTCGTAGTTCGGCGCTTGCGGGTCATCGCTCAGATAGAAACCGGCGAAGCGCCGCGTGCGGCGCGCGAACTCCCGATCGGTGGGGTCGGCCAGACCTTGCAGGGTGAAGGCCGAGAGCGCCTCACCGGTGTGGAACCAGTCGAAGTGCGTGATGAACTCCTTGTAGTACATCCCATCGCGCGCCAGCGGCACCTCGGTGGTGCGGGCCTCGGTGTACTGGCGCAGGTGTCCCTCCCAGCCGCGCTTGTAGAGGTCGAGGATGTCGCCGGATGCGCCGAGCGCGTAGAGCATCGTCCAGTTGAGCTGGTTCTCGGCGGCGTCGTCCGGGCCGTCGTTGCCGCCCCAGCGTGGGACACAGCGCAGATAGCCGCGCTCGTCGAAATACCGCGCGAAGAACTCCGCGCAGGCGGCGGCCTGGGTGCGCAGCAACTCACGTTCGAGGAGCGCCCAGTAAGGTGGTGGGGCCGGCGTATCAATCGTGATCAGTGGCGTCTGGTTGGTCAGCGACATGGGCTGCTCCTTTGCTTGCCCTCACCCCTGGCTCGCTCTGCTCGCCGGTCCCCTCTCCCGTCGCCACGGGAGAGGGGCGCCGCCCGCCGGGGTACCCACGCAGTGGGTCGTGGGGTGAGGGCCGTTCCGTCAGGCACTTGCGGCGTGTCCGCTCAACACTCGCCGCAGGCAGGCGGCTACTTGCGCGGTCTCGTCGTCAGTCAGGATGCGTACGTCAACCCGCAGTGTTTGCGGGTCGGTATAGTCCATGACC
>DASUBC010000382.1:0-5938 GCA_035763465.1 Thermomicrobiales bacterium | reverse complement strand
GAAACGATCGGTCGTCTCGATGTACATAAACATGCGCGTGCCGCGCAGGAAAATCCGCATCTCCTGAATGCCGACCTCGTGCAGCCGCGCGATGACGCCCGGCCAGACCGCGTGGTGATAGGTCTTGTACTCGGCGATCGTCGCCGGGTCGTTCTTGAGGCACAACGTCAGGCCGTAATACTTCACTGCCATCCTCCCCTGGTAGCCGCGCCGTCACGCGCGCGGCGCCGGAATCCTAGCCGGGAACGCGCCGGCAGGCAACACAGCGGTGGAAGGATTTAACGCCGAGGACACGGAGGACGTAGAAACCGCAGAGGTTTAGAGATTGGCGGGAGTGGCGTGGTTGGTAGGCAACCGGCCACGTTGTGTTGTCACCGCTCAATCTCTCGTTTTCTCTCTGCGGTTTCTACGTCCTCCGTGTCCTCGGCGTTAAATCCGTTCCTTTCGGTCTGTTTGCTCGTGGTTACTGCCGGCTGAGGCGGCGCTGGCGCAGGTAGAGCAGCCCGCCGCTGAAGACCATGCCGGCGAGCAGGAGCAGCGCGGCAGCCGGGCTGGTGGACCGCTGCTGGCCGCCACCACCACCGGTGTTCGGCGCGCCGGCCGGCTGCACCGCCGTGCAGGCCGCCTGGGCCTGGGACTGGCTGCCAACCGCCACTTCCGCGTTGGCGCTGGCCTGCCAGGACACGGCGGCGGCGTTCACCACTGGCCCGCTACCGGCAGCCCTCGGCGGTGCGCCAATAATTGGTGTCAGGTTAGGCGTCGCTGTAGGCGATGGTGTTGCCGTTGGCGTCGCCGTCGGCGGTATTGGCGTTGGCGATGGTGTCGGTGTTGCCGTTGGTGGCACTGGCGTCGGTGTAGAGGTAGGCAGCGGTGGCGCCAGCGGCGTCGCGCTCGGGTTTGGCGTAGGCGGCACAGGCGTTGGCGGCACCGCCGTCGGCGCCAGCGGCACCGACGTCGGTGTCGGGGTCGGCGATGGTGTTGGCGTCGCGGTCGGCACGGTCGTCGGCGTGGCCGTTGGGCCGGTCGTCGGCGTCGGTCGCGGCGTTGAGGTTGGGCCGGCCGGCGCCGCCGGGGGCTCCGGAGTATTGGTTGGCGTCGGCGCCACCGTCGCCGTCGCGGGCGCGGTTGTCGGCGGCACAGGTGAGCCTGGTGGCGGTGGCGCCGGTGTATTCGTGGGCGTCGGCGGGATTGGCGTATTCGTCGCCGTTGGCGGCGGTGGCGCTTGCGGCGCTTGCGGCGCGGGCGGCGCGGGCGCTGCCGGAGTGTTCGTCGGCGCTGGCGGTGGCGCTGTTGGCAGTGCGGTCGTCGTCAGCGGCGGCGGCGTGAACTGCTCCGCGCCGGCGATGGGCATGCCGGTGGCGTCGGCGCCGCCGATGAAGACCACCTGACCATTCGGCAGCAGTGTCGCCGTCGTACCGGCGCGGCCATTCGACAGAGCGTTGCTGGCGGCCCAGGAGTTCGTCTTCGGGTTATAGGTTTCGGCACGCGCCAGCAGGTTGCCGGTATCGCCGGGGCCGGCTTCGCCACCGGCAATGAGTACCCGGCCGTCCGGCAGGCGCGTCGCCGTCTGCCCAGAGTGCGGGCTGGTTGGCGCGGCGGCCGGCGACCAGCTATTCGTCGCGGGGTCGTACAGCGACGCAGTCGCGTTGCAGCCGATGTCGCCACCGACCGCCAGCACTCGGCCGTCAGCCAGCATGGTCGCGGAACCACTGGACCGCGCCGCCGTCATGTCGCCCGCGCTGCTCCAGCTATTCGTCGCGGGGGTGTAGATTTCGGCCGAGGTGAGCGCGCTGGTGGGATCGTCCGACGTCGCGCCGCCCACGACCAGCACCCGGCCATCGGCCAATAGTGTCGCGGAGGCATTGACGCGTGTCGCGGTCATCGTGCCGGCGTCGCTCCAGCTATTCGTCGCGGGGTTATAGATTTCCGCCGAGGCGAGTGAGGTACCTCCTCCGCCCTGAGCGGTCTCGCCACCGGCAACCAGCACGCGGCCGTCAGGCAGCATCGTGGCGGTCGCGTTGGTGCGCGCTGACTTCAGCGACCCTGCGCTGCTCCAGCTGTTCGTGGCAGCGTCATACAACTCGGCCGACGCGACCGCCGGCCCTTTGCCGTTCGCGGCGGCTGTGCCGCCGACCAGCAGCACGTTGCCGCTGGGCAACAGGCTCGCGAGCGCGTTGCCGCGCGCCGATTGCAGCGATGCTGCCGAACTGAAGTTGTTGGCGGCCGGATCGTACAGTTCGACTGACGCGGTCGCGTTGCCGCTGCCGCGCTGGCCGGTCTCGCCACCAGCCACCAGGATTTTGCCGCTGGGCAATAGGGTCGCGGACGTGTCGAAGCGTGGCGTCGCCAGCGCATCCGCCAGGGCCGCGCCATTCACCTGCGCGGCGCCCAGCGGCGCAAGCAGCCCACCGAGCAACGTAATGACCGCGAGCGCCGCGAGCCAGGTATGTTTGTGTCCGACAGGAACCATCGGCCAGACTCCTTTCCGCCTTGCGTCGCGATGTGCCCCAGGCGGTAGACGCCTGGGGCACACACGATGCTGTTACCGCCCGTCCAGACTCGACGGCACACCGGGTGTCGTCGGCAGGCCCGAGGCCGCCGCGCCGGTGCTGCCGAACGGCACGACCTGGGCGGTCAGGCGGCCATTGCCCGCGTTGATCGCGCAGGCTTGCTTGTTCCCCAGTACATAGACCAGTTCGACCGTGTGCGTGCCAGGGCCGACCAGCGCGGTCGCCTGCGAGGTCACGCCATCCGAACGATACGGGGCGTCGGGCGACGTCTGCGCGATGACACCCGTGAAGGATCCATTGTCAATCTGACCATCAACGCTCAGGTAGAAGGTGCCCTCGCAGGGGAAACTGGTGGGCGCTTGCCCGGAATAGATCACCGTATAGAACGAGGCGGTCGCCGTGATATATTCGGTGCCTTCTGTCGTAATCTGGACCGAGGCGATAGGACTCTTGCTGGTCAGCGGCATAAACGACCAGGTGGTTGTGCTGAGGCGGCCCAGGCCGCGATTAAGGAACGCGGCCATTTCGTCGCGGCGCACCGGTAGCGCCGGGCAGTAGAGCGTGCCACCAGAATTGTCGCAGCCGTGAGTGATGCCGGCCGCCGCGATATTATTGATATTGTTGTAGAACTGGTTGCTCGGTGGGACATCGCCGAAGTTCCCGGCGGCCAGCAGACCGAGCGGCAACAGCGCGGTCAGCACGGCGGTCAGCGCGACGGCGATGAGCACGGCACGCCGCTGGCGGGGACGCCGGGCCGGCGCGCGGCGATAACGCGCCAGCTCCGCTTCCTGATTGGCTACTCGGGCCTCTAAGCGGGCGAGGGCATCGCGCATTTCACGTACACTATCGTCAGCCATCAGTTACTCCTCCACACTCTGCCGGACCGAATCGGTTCTCATGCCGCCGCGCGCCTGCCAGTCGCTTCCCCAGTCAGGCGGCGCCCAGTACTCGCCGTGCTCGTCAAAACATGACACTCGCCTCCTCTGTGGTTGCCCCGGCCGAAGATCTCCCCTCCCATCAGTGCGCGTGGCAAACGGCGCTGTCCCTCATGTGACCCGGGACGGACCAGCTATTATCTGTTTGTTGTTTGTTTGCCGCGCGTATTCTGTCCTATTTTCTGATACGTATTGCGCGGCCAGTTCATTTCGCATTCCGATGGTCGCCCGTTTGTGCCAGCGCCGCCGCGCGACGCCCTGTACGCGATCCGGCTGACGTGCAGGAAACCTCTGGCGCTGCTCAGGCGTATTGATTCATAGAGACAGTTATCGTTCGCGGTTTCGACCACCGCAAGCGCGAAATGAGGGAACGACCCACTCGACACTCGGTACGCGCTTGGGCAACTTGCACAGTACGTGATGGTGAATTTGCGCCAGATTTCTCTAGATTTGTACGCAATGAGGCGTAGAATCAATGTATATGGCGGAGCGCACAAAGGACACCGGCAAGGAGAGCGGCACGATGACGCGCTATACCATTCGGTACCGCGCAAGTGATCGCGTCGGGCGGACAGTGCTGCTGGTTGCCGACCAACAGGGTACGGTCTACCTGTTCAAGCGGGGCCGCTTGCGTCGCTGGGCGCTGCGCCACGACAACACACCGCACCCTTTCCGCCATACTGCCGGTTACACCCCCTGGATTCAGGTGCCGGCCGTGTCACCCTACACGCTTGTCGAACTGCGGCGCCTGACCGCCACCCCGCCTCCATCCCCGGTACGCCCCCAGCACCGGCGCCTGCCGCAGCCCGCTCGCCTCTGATACTCCACCGCCCTGTCCGTCTCCTGACCAGTATGCCAGACTCATCCTGTACCGATAGACGGTCGCGGCGCGATGCTAGATGACAGATGATACAGTTTAGTGGCTACGGTGCCGATTAGCAGCCGATGCGCTACTCTCAGTACCGCGTCACCACTATCATCTCTCATCTGGACACGCCCAATGTTGTTGACTATCACGACAACGCACCGGCCCGCGACCGAGCTGGGCTACCTGCTGCACAAGCATCCCGACCGGGTGCAGTCGTTCACGCTGTCCCACGGGCAGGCGCACGTCTTCTACCCCGAGGCGAGCGACGCGCGCTGCACGGCGGCGCTGCTGCTGGAGATTGACCCGATCGGCCTGGTGCGCGGTAAGGGGCCGGGGCGCGGCACGCTCGAGGACTACGTCAACGACCGGCCCTACGTCGCGTCGTCCTTCCTCAGCGTCGCGCTGGCGGAAGTCTTTCGCAGCGCGATGGCCGGCAGCAGCCGGGAGCGGGCGGAACTCGCCGCAACGCCGCTCCCGCTGGAGGCGCGACTGGCCGCGCTGCCCTGCCGGGGAGGCGAGGACATCCTCCGCCGCCTCTTCGCGCCGCTCGGCTACGCCGTGACCGCCGTGCGCCATCCGCTCGACGAGCAGTTCCCGGCCTGGGGCGACAGCCCGTACTACACCGTGACGCTCACCGGCATGGTGCGCCTGTGTGACCTGTTGACGCACCTCTACGTGCTCATCCCGGCGCTCGATAACGAGAAGCACTACTGGGTCGGCGACGACGAGGTCGAAAAACTCCTGCGGCGCGGCGCGGGCTGGCTCGCCACGCATCCCGAACGCGACCTAATCACCCGGCGTTACCTCAAGTACCAGCGGACGCTGGCGGACGAGGCGCTGGCGCGGCTCGCCGCCGAGGAGACGCCCGACCCCGACGCGGCGGAGGAGACGCAGACTGGCGAAGAAGCGGCTGTCGAGCGCCGCAGCAGTCTCAACGAGCAGCGCATTGGCGCGGTCGTCGCCGCGCTGAAGGCGAGTGGCGCGCGGCGCATCCTCGACCTCGGCTGCGGCGAGGGCCGCCTGATCGCCGCGCTGCTGAAGCAGACCGATGCCAGCGCGATCGCCGGCATGGACATCGCGCACCACGTCTTGCAGCGGGCGCGCGAGCGCCTGCGCCTCGACCGCCTGCCGCCTGCGCAGGCCGCGCGCGTAAAACTCTTCCAGGGGTCGCTGCTCTATCGCGACGCGCGCCTGGCCGGCTACGATGCGGCGGCGGTAGTGGAGGTGATCGAGCACCTCGACCCGCCGCGCCTCGCCGCGTTCGAGCGCGTCTTGTTCGAGTTCGCCCGGCCCGGCGCGGTCGTGCTGACGACGCCGAACGTCGAATACAACGTCACCTGGGAGACGCTGCCCGCTGACGTGTTCCGCCACAAGGACCACCGCTTCGAGTGGACGCGCGCCGAGTTCCAGCAGTGGGCCGCCAGCGTCGCCGCGCGCTTCGGCTACACCGTCCGCTTCCTGCCGGTCGGCCCCGAAGACCCGCTGCTCGGCCCGCCGACGCAGATGGCGGTGTTTATCCGCATCGAAGCGGACGCTATGCCTGATTCCAGCCAACAGGCGGCGCAAAGTCGTCCTGACTGGCCGGCGGCAGTGGATGAGCTACGAGCGCGCGTGCGGGAAGGACT
>DASUBC010000381.1:0-5132 GCA_035763465.1 Thermomicrobiales bacterium | reverse complement strand
ATACGCCCGGCGCGGGGCGTTGACGGCAGCTGGCGCGCGGTATACAATCACAGCATATAGTTGATTGTCACAAATAACTCAAGCGGAAAGGATGAGACTCACGCGCTGTTAGGCCGGCGAGGGCTAGTGTTGTGGCATTCCAGCGCGACGACAGTGCCTGGTTGATTGATTCGCGCAAGAATACTGGCGGCTGAGACATGTACGGAGGAGGAGAGATGCGGATCGCGTTCATCGGGGCCGGCAGCGTCGTCTTCACGAAGAATCTCCTGACCGACATCCTATCCTTTGCCGAACTCCACGGCGCGACGATCGCGCTGCACGACATTGACCCGGAGCGCCTGGCCGACGCCGGGCTGATGGCCCGCTGGATTTCCGGCCAGCTCGGCGCGGACGCAGTTATCGAGGAGCACCCCGACCGCCGCGCGGCGCTGGCCGGCTGCGATTTCGTCATCAACATGGTGCGGATCGGGATGCACGAGGCGACCGTGCGCGACTTCACCATCCCGAAGAAGTACGGCGTCAAGCAGACGATCGCCGACACACTCGGCATCGGCGGTATCTTCCGGGGTTTGCGGACGCTGCCGTTCGTGCTGGACCTCGCGCGCGAGATGACCGAACTCTGCCCGCGCGCCGTCCTGATCAACTACACCAATCCGATGAGTATGCTCACCTGGGCGGTCTACCGCGCCTTCCCCGCGCTGCAAGTCGTCGGGCTGTGCCACAGCGTGCAGGGGACCGCGCGTAAAATCGCCGGGTACATCGGCGTGCCGCCCGAGCGGCTGGTGTACGAAGCGGCGGGCATCAATCACCACGTCTGGATGTTGCGCCTGGAGGTGGACGGCGAGGACGTCTACCCGCGCCTGCGCGCCGCGCTGGACGACCCGGCGATCGTCGCGCAAGACCCGGTGCGCTTCGCCCTCCTGCGCCACTTCGGCTACTTCGTCACCGAATCGTCCGAGCACAACGCCGAGTACACGCCCTACTTCCTGAAGCGCGACGACCTGATCGCGCGCTACAACATTCCCGTGGACGATTACTTCCGTCGCTACGAGATGAAGACCGCGCGCTACGCCGAGACCCAGCGCAAACTGCGCTCCGGCGAGGGTTTTCCGCTGAACCGCAGCGCCGAGTATGGCTCGCTGATCATCCATGCCATGACGACCGGCCAGCCGCGCGTCATCTATGGCAACGTAGAGAACACCGGGCTGGTGGATAACCTGCCGTCCGGCTGCTGCGTCGAGGTGCCGGTGCTGGTGGACCGGACCGGCCTGCGCCCGGTCCACGCGGGCGCGCTGCCGACGCAACTCCTCGGCATGGTGCTGCCGCATGTCGTCGTGCAGGAACTGGTAGTCAAGGCGGTGCTGGAAGGCAACCGCGAGCACGTCTACCACGCCGCGCTGCTCGACCGCCACACCGCCAGCGTCCTCTCGCTGGACGAAATTCACGCGCTGGTGGACGAACTGATCGCCGCGCACGGCGACCTGATGCCCGAAAGTATCCGCGAGGCCGCGCCGGTCGCGGCGGACTAGGACGGCCCTCACCCCCGTCCCCCTCTCCCGTGGTGACGGGAAAGGGGGTGGCGAGCGGCGGCGAGCCGGGGGTGAGGGGAGAAGGGCCGCTAGCGACAACCTGCAACTGGAGCGGACGCGATGAGCGCGCGACGCCCGAACCTCCTGATTATCTATCCGGACCAGTGGCGCTTCGACGCGCTCGGCTGCGCGGGTGATCCGGTGGCGCGGACGCCGCACGTCGACCGACTGGCGCGCGAAGGGCTGCGCTTCACTCACGCCTTCGTCGCGAACCCGGTCTGCACGCCCTCGCGCGGTTCGTTCATGACCGGGCGCTATCCACACACGACCGGCGTCACGCATAACCAGGCGCCGCTACCCGACGACGAGGTCTGTTTCGCCGAGGCGCTCGCCGCCGCCGGCTACCACACCGGCTACATCGGCAAGTGGCACCTCGACGGCGAGCCGCGTCCCGGCTTCGTGCCGCCGGAGCGGCGGCACGGCTGGCGCCACTGGGCCGCGTTCAATCGCGGCCATCGCTACTATGACGGCGTCTACTTCCGCGATACGCCCGATCCGCTGCCGGAACCGGGGTTCGAGCCGGACTTTCAGACCGACCTGGCGCTGGCGTTTCTGGAAGACGCCTCGCGCGACGACCGGCCCTTCTGTCTGCTCCTTGCCTGGGGACCGCCCCATACGCCGCTGGAGCCACCGGCGCGGCAGCGCGATGCGTACCGGCCGGCTGGCTTGCCACTGCCGGCCAGTGTGCCGGACGCGGTCGCGGACCGTGCACGGGACGAGCGGGCGCGGTACTTCGGCCTCTGCACGGCGCTGGACGACAATGTCGGCCGGCTACTGGCGGCGCTCGACCGGCTGGGGCTGGCGGAAGACACCATCGTCCTCTTCACGTCCGATCATGGCGATTCGCTTGGCGAACACGGGCGCTTTCGCAAGACCCTGCCCTACGACGAGGCGACGCGAGTGCCCTGTATCGTCCGCTGGCCCGGACGCGCGCCAGCGGGCGCGACGACCGACGCGCTCTGGCATTCGGTGGATGTCGCGCCGACGCTGCTGGCGCTCTGCGGCGTGGCGCCGCCGCCGCGTGTGCAGGGTGTGGATCTCTCGGCCGCCGTGCGACAGGGCGGCGCGGGGCCGCGCGACGCCGTGTACATCGCCGGTCACATCGCCAATCCGCCGGACGCGGCGGGCCAACCTGTTCATTCGCTGCCGGACGACTGGCGCGCGTTGCGAACGCGGGACGCGCTGATCGCGACGGACCTGGCGGGGCAGGTGGCCGTGCTCTTCGATGTGCGGCGCGATCCGCTCGCGCGGGCGAACCTGGCCGGGCAGCCGGCGGCTCAGGCGCTAGAGGCTGACATGCTGGCGCGGCTACGGACGGAAGCAAAGCGGCTTGGCGATGCCGTGCCGCTGGCGAAATAGGAAACTGCCCTCACCCCTACCCCTCTCCCGTCGCCACGGGAGAGGGGACCGGCGAACGGAGTGAGCCAGGGGTGAGGGCAAACCAGGAAGGGGGAGGTTGCCATGTCCGACGAACGCTCTACCAACGTCATGCTCTCGCGCCGCGCCGCGCTGCGCCTGTTCGGCGGTCTTGGCGCGACCGCGCTGCTGGCCGCCTGCGGCAGCAGCGCCACGCCGACCACGATGGCCGGCACGAGTAGCAGTGCCAGCAGCAGTGCCAGTAGTAGCGCGGCGACGAGCGTGGCGAAAACAACGGCGGCTGCCGCTGGCGGTGGCGCCAGCACGACTACTTCAACGACTGCGGCGGCGAGCAGCCAGGTCGCGACAACGGCGACGACCAATACTACAGCTGCGACAACCACGGCGGGCAGTAGCGCCGCGTCCGCGACCAAATCCGCAGGAGGCACACCTGGCGCGGCGGGGACGCCGGCGATCGAACTGCCGAATATCGGCATCAAACTCCCGACGGAGAAGCTCAATTTCCACTGGGTCATGAGCGGACCTGGGCCGAAGACAGACTTCTTCAAGCCCTATTTCGCCGCCTACCAGCAAGCGCATTCGAATATCACCATCCAGCTCGACGAGCTACCCTGGCCAGAGATTGGCAAGGTGGTGCCGCTCGGTGTCCAGAGCGGCAACGCGCCGGATGTCTTTCAGATTCCGCAGAATGTCACGGCAGGGCAGGCGGTGGCAGAAGGCTGGGTGCGCCCGCTGGACGACATCATACCCAATTTCCAGCAATGGAAAGCGGCCTTCCCAGATGGTTCGTTTCTCGATGGCGTCCATATCTTCAACGGCAAGACCTATACGTTCCCCTTCGTCACAGGCCAGCGTTACGGCACGCTGTTGCTCTACAACCAGCAACATATTCAACAAGCCGGCCTCGATCTCAAAACGAAGCCCATCACCTGGGATGCGTATCGCGCGGCGGCGAAGAAACTGACGCAACAAGGAGCCGGCAAGTATTACGGCGTCATCATCGAGGGCGCGCAGACGGCGAACTGGGGCACCGATGTGAGCAATCTGGCCGAGATGGCCGGTGCGGCGGGTGGTGAGTTCAACTGGAAGACCGGCCAGTATAACTATACGTCCGACCAATTTCTGGCCGCAATCGAGTTGTTGCTGGCGCTCAAGGCGGATAATAGCGTCTTCCCCGGTTCGCTCTCGCTCAACGCGCAGCAGGCGCGGTCGCGCTTCACGACCGGCGTGGCCGGCATGATGCTGCAAGGGCCGTGGAACATCGCAACGTGGCAGAAGACCGTGCCTGATTTCGACTTCGACGTGGCGAGCCAGCCAGTACCGAATAGTGGGACGCCGCTGCCGCTGAGTTATGGGCCAGCGGGCGGCTTCGTCTGGGTCTATGCCAAGACCAAGTATCCAGAAGTCGCCGCCGACCTCATTTACTACATCGGGACGGAGCAGGGCCAGGCGGCCTACGCGGCGCGTTCTGGCGGCGCCGAACCGATGGTCTTCGCGCAGGCCAATCAGGTTGCCGGACTCGACCCACGGGTACTGTATGTCAATCAACTTTTCGAGAAGCAAATGCGGCTTGCTCCTAGCCCGAATGTTCGTAACCCTGACATCGCGCAAGTTGATCTGGAGACGAAGGCGGTGACGCCGAACTTCGGCCAGGTCGTGCAAGGAATCTTCACCGGCCAGCTTGGTGATGCCAAAGCGGCGATGCAGGACTTACAAGACCGCATGACGAAGGAGCGCGAGCGGTCGATCAAGGCGGCGCAAGCCCAGGGCGCCAAGGTCTCGCTCGACGACTACAAATTCCCCAACTGGGACCCAACCAAGGACTACACACAGGCCGATTACGACGCGCTGAAGCAATAAGCGGGTTGCAGGTTCCAGGTTGCAAGTTGTTTGTGGATAGGCACTGCCCTGCTACTAAGAAACTGCAATTTGTAACCTGTAACCCGCCACCAAATCACGGAGTGATAGATGCCCCGCCCGCACGTCCTCTTCTTCATGTGCGACCAGATGCAGTATCAGCGCCAGGGCACGGTGGACCCGGTGGCCTCTACGCCCAATCTGGACCGGCTGGCCGGTGAGGGAGTGGCGTTCACGCAGCATTACTGCGCGAATTCACAGTGTGTGCCGTCGCGCGCGTCGTTGCAAACCGGCCGTTACCCCCACGAA
>DASUBC010000380.1:0-6078 GCA_035763465.1 Thermomicrobiales bacterium | reverse complement strand
GACGCCTACTTCGTCGCGGTGGACCGAACGACTGGCGCCTATGCGGGCATGAACGCGCTGTGGCATAGCCAGGCCAGCGCCGACCTCTATAATGGCCTGACCGGGGTGCGGCGCAAGTATCGGCGGCGCGGCATCGCCCTGGCGCTGAAATTGCGCGGCATCGCCTATGCCAGAGCGCAGGGGCGGCCGGCGATCAAGACCTGGAACGAGTCGAACAATCGCCCGATGCTGGCGATCAACGAGGCGCTCGGCTTCGTCAAGCAGCCAGCCTGGATCAACTTCATCAATGTGCTGCGGCCCGATCCGGAGGCGATGTGAGCGGCCTGCCCCTGCTGCACCTGACCGGCACGCCCTACGAGCAGGGCGTGCGCCACGGCCAGGCGTTGCGCGACCAGATCGCGCACAACCTGGCCGTCTACTTCGCGCGCTTCGAACGCGAAGCCCGGTTGCCGCGCGCCGAGACCTTGCGGCGCGCGGCGCGCTACCTGGCCGCGCTCGACGACCTCGTGCCCGCTTACGCGGCCGGCATGCGCGGAATCGCGGCCGGCGCGGAGGCCGATGTGGCCGCCATCGCCGCGCTCAACGTCCGCTACGAACTCCTTTACTATCAGTTTGGCGTCAACGCGCTCGCCGCGCCGCGCCGCGCCCCCATGCCGGACGGCTGCACCGCGTTCGCCGTGCGCCCGGCCGCCTCCGCCACCGGTCACCTGCTGCTCGGCGAGAACTGGGACTGGATTCCCGAGACGGCCGGCGCGCTGCTGCACACCGTCGAGCCTGACGGACCGGCGACGCTCACCTTCACCGAAGCCGGCATCTTCGGCGGCAAGATCGGCCTCAACTCCGCCGGTCTCGGCCTCGCCATCAACGGCCTGGCGACGACCGACGATGACTGGACGCGCCTGCGCCTGCCCTTTCACGCCCGCTGCCACGCCATCCTGCGGTCGCGCGATGTCGCCGCCGCGACCGCTGTCGTCACCGGCGCCAGCCGCGCCTGCTCCGCCAACTTTCTCATCGCCCAGGCGCCCGATCAGGTAGTCAACCTCGAAGCCGCGCCGGAAAAAATCGCCACGGACGCGCCGGAGGCTGGCTGCTTCTGCCACACCAACCATTTTCTGCGCCCGCGCGCCCTCGGCGTAATCGAGCCGCCGATCGAACGCGGCCTCGACTCCTACGACCGCCTCGACCGGATGCAGACGCTGCTGGCGAGCAAGCAGCCCATCGCCGTCGGCGACCTCCAGCACTACCTGCGCGACCACGCCGGCGCGCCGGACGCCATCTGCCGTCACCCTGACCCCGCCGAACCCACCGAGGAGCGTTACGCGACCGTCGTCTCCGTGATCATGGACCTGCACGAACGCGTGCTCTGGATCAGTGACGGCCCGCCCTGCGAGCGGCCGTACCAGGAAGTGCGGCTCGGCGGGTAAACGCGGTAGTGGTGCGGGCCGCTGCTATGTCAGCGCACCAGGAAGCCCGCGCCTGTGTCGTCCTCCGGGTCATGCACGAACTGGCCGAAGCCCGTGATGAAGCCGCGCCCGCCAACCTCGGGCACGACCGCCGGATACTCGCCGGCGCGGGTCTCCGCCACCGCGCGCCCGGTGAACCAGCTGCCGATGATGCTCTCGACGGTGATTTCTTCGTCGAGCGCCAGCAGGCCACGCGCGTGCAACGCCGCTACCCGCGCCGAGACGCCGGTGCCGGTCGGCGAGCGGTCCACCTCTCCCTCCGCGAAGATCGTCACATTGCGGCTGTGCGCGCCAGCGTCGGCCGGCGGGCCGGTGATTATTGTGCCATACACACCATGCAGGCCCGGCTCTTCCGGATGCACGATCGTCGCGGCGGCCTCGACCGCGCGCTTGACGGCCATGCCGCGCGCGATGAGTTCACCAACCTGCCCCGGCGCCAGCGCAAGCCCCGGCGCGAGTTCATGTATGTCCACAATTGCGTAGAATGCACCGCCGAACGCGACGTCAACCGTGAGTGCCCGGCCATCCACCGTGATCGGCAGCGCGGCCGTGTGCAGAAATGACGGCACGTTGCGGAAAGTAACGCGGCGCACGCGCTCGTCCGCGATCTCCGCGCGGGCCAGCACGAAGCCGGCCGGTGTGTCGTAGCCAACTTCCGTGACCGGCGCGGTGGGCGCCAGCATACCGGTTTCGAGCAGCGCGGTCGTCAGCGCAATAACGCCATGTCCGCACATCGTGCTATAGCCCTCGTTGTGCATGAAGAGGACGCCGAACGCCGCGCCCGGCGTCACCGGCGGCGTCAGCAGGCAGCCGTACATGTCGGCGTGGCCGCGCGGCTCCCACATCAGCAGGCGGCGCAGGTCATCATGGCGCTCGCGCATGGCCGCGCGGCGCTCCAGCATTGTCGCGCCCGGCAACGGCGGCACCCCGGCGGTCACAATCCGCAATGGTTCGCCGCCGGCGTGCGCGTCAATCGTGCTGATCAGGTGGGCGAATTGCACGGCTACTTCCTCCGCGCGCAGTATAGCAGCCGGCGACTCTTACTCCTGACTGACGGCCCTCACCCCCACCCCCCTCCCGTGGCGACGGGAGAGGGGACCGGCGAACGTAGTGAGCCAGGGGTGAGGGCCGCCGGCTGCTATACTGCGCGGACGTGTGTATCAAGCGTGACAGCAAGGAGGAATTAATGCCGACAACGCTGGACCTGGCCGGCTGGCTTGATGAGCGACAGGAACGCTTTACCGCCATCGCCGACGCGATCTGGGCCAAGCCCGAAGTGGCGCTCAGGGAAACGGCGGCCTGCGCGCTCCAGGCGGAGATACTGGCCGCCGATGGCTTCGCGATCACGCGCGACGTAGGCGGCTTGCCGACCGCGTTCGTGGCCGAGTGGGGCAGCGGCCAGCCGGTGCTCGGCTTCCTCGGCGAGTACGATGCCCTGCCCGGGCTCTCGCAGGAGTCACAGGCGACACAGACGCCCATCGTCGCCGACGGGCCGGGGCATGGCTGCGGTCACAACCTGCTCGGCACCGCCGCGCTGGCCGCGGCCATGGCGCTGAAAGCCTGGCTCAAGGAGACAGGGCAGGCGGGCACTGTGCGCTACTACGGCTGCCCGGCCGAGGAGACGATCGTCGGCAAAGTCTATATGGCCCGCGCGGGCGTCTTCGACGACCTCGACGCCGCGCTCACCTGGCACCCCGGCTGGCTCAACACCGTCAGCCTCGGCAGCAGCCTGGCCGTGGACAATTTGAAATTCCGCTTCCACGGCAAGACCGCCCACGCGGCGATGTCGCCGGAGCAAGGGCGGTCGGCGCTCGACGCGGTGGAACTGATGAACGTGGGCGTCAACTTCCTGCGCGAGCACGTCCCCGACGCGGCCCGCATCCACTACGTGATCACCAACGGCGGCGGTGCGCCCAATGTCGTGCCGGACGAGGCGGAGGTCTGGTACTTCGTCCGTTCACCGGAGCGCGCCGAAGTGGAGGCGCTGACCGCGCGCGTGCGGAAGATCGCGCAGGGCGCGGCGCTCATGACCGAGACCACGGTCAAGGAAGACTACCAGTGTGGCGCGTACAACCTGCTGCCGAATCGCGCGCTGGCCGACCTCGCCTACACCGCGATGCAGGAACTCGGTTCGCTGCCCTTCACCGACGAGGAACGCGCCTACGCGCAGACCGTCGCCGACGGCTACCCGGCCGGTGTCCGCGAGGCGGTGCTGCGTGTGGCTGGTCTGGCGCCAGACCTTTTACAGAGCGCGCTCAATGGCGACGTCCACCCCGCCAGCGACGAGGGCAAGGTCATGCCTGGCTCGACCGATGTCGGCGATGTCAGCTGGATCACGCCCACCGTGTCGCTGGGAACGGCCTGCTGGGCGCTCGGTATTCCCGGCCATAGCTGGGGTATCGTCGCTACCGGCGCGATGTCAATCGGCCACAAGGGGATGCTTTACGCCGCCCAGGCGCTCGCGGTGACGGCTGCCGAACTCGTCAGCGACCCGGCGCACCTCACGCGCGCCCGCGCCGAGTTCCAGGAGCGCACCGGCGGCCAACCCTATCGTTCGCCTCTGCCGGCGGACGCAACGCCGCCCCTGCCGGGCAGCGGGCGCTGACGGACGCTGTTACTGGTTGCAGGTTGACAGGTTGCAGGTTTGCACTGGCAAACACTCCCGGCAATCTGCCGTTGCCTGTGCCGACCGAGAACTTGCAACCTGTAACCTGCCGACCTGCAACGGAGGAAGTATGCCCTTCAACATCAAGAAACGCGGCAAACTGACCTATTACTACGAGGGCGACCGGCCAGTGCTCTCGGCGCTGGTAACGGAGGAGTTGCCGGACGGCGACCTGAAAATCTCGTTCGCGGGGCTGACCGGCGGCTATTCCGCGAAGAATGTGCTCGGCCTGGAAGAACTGGTGACGATGGACCCCCAGCGCGAGATCCCGCTCGTTTTTCAGTGCTGGGAATACTGGCTGCGTGAGGCCGGCATCTGCGATTCCTTGCGGGCGATTGACTTCATCGAAGTCCACGCCTTCGGCTGCCAGCCCAAGTCACCGAATCCGCTGGTGGACCCACGCGGGTATGCGGCTGAGCAAGAGCGTCTTCGCGCGGCCTACGCCGATGCCTACCGGCGCTTCTTCGCCGAAAGCCTGCCGGAAAATGGTGTGCCCTGCCGCTTCACCGTCCATCTGGTTGACGTGCCGGACCAGGCCGCGTCATACGAGTTCTACGCCACGGCGCTTTATCAACGCGCGTTGCAGCAGTAAGGGACGGCCCCCCCAGCCCCCCAGAATTGGGGGGCTGTCAGCTCGCCAGCGCACTGAGCGCCGTGCCACCAGCACAGAGTGCATCTACACGCGTGACCAGTTCTTCAAAGGTGGCGGGTTCGAGCATGATGTGGTGGCCGCGCTGGCGCGCCGCCTGCGCGAAGCGTTCTTCGTCGGGGAATGTGCCGCTGGCGATAATCAGCACCGGGCAGGCCGCCAGGGTGGTATCCTGCTGGAGCGCGTCCAGAAACAGGAACCCAGCCGTGCGGACATCAAGCGCGTCAACAATCAACAGCTGCGGCTGTAGCTGGCGCAACGTGACCGCGATCAGCGCAATACTGCTACTCAACGGCACCGCCGCGACCGGACGGTTCATCAGGCCCAGCTGAACGGTCAAGCCATGGCAAAACATTGACCGGCCGCTCAAAAGGACAATCACGCACTCCCCCTCTGACCCTATCGTCCAGCGCTATACAGCTGCTCGATACACGCTTGTGCCAGCCAGCACGCTGGTACGAACATAGTATCTGGCTTGAGGGAGGGAAAGAAAATAGCGCATAAGGGGTTGGTCACGCGGGTACTTTCGGCCCGCCACAATATCCCCTGCTCCTGCCATTCCCCAGCCACCTGGGGGTGCGCAACAGGTCGGTTGGCGGTACTCTGGGTGGGTTCGTGCGGCTGCGGCGCGTTCTGGGTGGCGCCAGAACGCGCCGCAGCTGTGAAGGCCGATTAGTGACCCTCTTCGATCGGTGGTAATTCTTCGGTCGGACGCGGACCAGCGTCGCTATAGGTCGTTTCGCTGAGGCGGTTGATGACGCGCACCGTAAGGTCGTGCTCAACCAGAATCTGGCACGAAAGACGCACATTCGGCGGCAAATCATGTTCGCGGGCGAGTCGCGCCTGCTCTCGCGAGTTCATCTCTCCCGCATCACCCGCCAGCAATTCGATCCGGCAGGTCGTGCAGCGCGCTTTACCGCCGCAGCGATGGAGAATGTCAATGCCGGCATCCTCGATCGCCAGCACCAGCCGGCGGCCATCCTCGGCGGCAAAGGTCTTGATTCCCACTGCGTCAATCGTCGCCATCAGCTCCTGCGTCCTTCTCTACCACACGCCAATCCCGGTCCAAGCTGCCGGTCGTGCGATTGTACGGTAAACGCAAGTAGGGGTAGGAAGTTCTTCATCATCATCGCCATGCTCGACTGCCGGCGAAGCGCCAATACTGAGGAACTCGCTACTCGCTACTCCCTACTCCTATGGTACACTGGCCTTACTTTGCTACTGATGCGCGGGCAGCGGCACGTTTGCGGCCCCGCGCTTCAGGGCGACGAATTATCTGCCACGCCATTGGCCGGAGGGAG
>DASUBC010000379.1:0-5882 GCA_035763465.1 Thermomicrobiales bacterium | reverse complement strand
CGGTCGAACTCGACGGCGGGCGTGCGGGCGATGAGGCCGCGCTGCCGAAACTCGGGGCCGATGACGCGGAGCGCTTTCGTCTCCGCGAGGCGACAGCCGCCGACCTGCCCTTCATCGCCAGCGTTGACGCGCACGGCGCGGCGCGCGGCCCACTCGCCTGCGTGCGCGACGACGCGGCCTGGCAGTATCAGCTCGACGGGCGCACGGCGGGCAGCGCCTACTGGCGCGTGTTGCGCGTCATCGAACGGCAGGACGAGACACCGATCGGCTTTCTCTCACACAGTGGCACGATCTGGGGCCAGGGCATCTGGGCCGACCGCTACGAGCTGGCGCCGGGCGTCTCCTGGCTGGATGTGACGCCGGCCGTAATTCGCTATCTCTGGGCTGCCGGGCAGGAGTATGCGATGCAGAGCGGTAAGCTGTGCCTGCGCTACGGTTTTGCGTTCGGTTCAAGCCATCCGGTGTATGACGCCTGCGCGAAGGCGCTGCCGATCACGCAGCGGCCCTATGCCTGGTTTTTGCGCGTGCCGGATATACCGGCTTTCTTGCGCCATGTCACCCCGGCGCTAGAAGAACGCCTGGCGCGCTCGCTGCTGGCCGGGCACACCGGCACGCTCAGTCTCAATTTCTATCGCACCGGCGTCCGGCTCACCTTCGAAGGAGGCCGGCTGACAGCGGTCGAAGCATGGACGCCGTCCACCGATGAGCGCGGCGATGCGGCGTTCCCGGAATTGACCTTTCTGCACGTCCTATTCGGCCACCGCTCGCTGGACGAGGTGCGCCGGTTTTACCCCGATTGCTGGACCGAGGGGCAACAACTCCTGGTGGAGACGCTCTTTCCACCCTGCCCGTCAAGCGTCTGGGCGTTGGGATGAGGAGCGCAGGATGACTGACGAGTACCTGGCAGCCAACCAGCGGCGCTGGAACGCGCTAACGCCGCTCCACGCCGCCTCCAACTATTACGACCTGGCCGCGTTCAAGGCCGGCGGCAGTTCGCTCCGCGCCATCGAGCGTGAGCAGGTCGGAGACGTCACGGGCAAGTCGCTGCTGCACCTGCAATGCCACTTCGGGATGGACACGCTCTCCTGGGCGCGGCTCGGGGCGCGCGTGACCGGCGTTGATTTCTCCGGCGAAGCGATCGCGCTGGCCCGCGAACTGAGCGCGGAACTGGCGATCCCGGCGGAATTCGTGCAGGCCGATGTGCTCCGGCTGCCCGAGACGCTGCCGGGGCGGGAGCAGTTCGACATCGTCTTCACGTCCTATGGCATCCTCTGCTGGCTGCCGGACCTGCGTGCCTGGGGCCGCACGATCGCCCATTATCTACGGCCGGGCGGTCTCTTCTGCATCGTCGAAGGCCATCCGCTCGCCGGGGTTTTCGATAATGAGGCGGACGCGACCGATCTGCGCGTCACTCATTCCTACTTCCACGATGCCGCGCCGGAGCACTACGAGGTCCGGGGCAGTTACGCCACGGGCGAAGGGGAGGTGCTGGCGGGATACGAGTGGGCGCATAGCCTGGGCGACATTATCAACGCGCTGACCGGCGCGGGCTTGAACATTCTCTCGCTTCAGGAGTATCCGTTCGCCTCCTGGCGACGCTTCCCATTCATGGTTCCCGCCGATGCAGAGTGGTGGCGGCTGCCCGATGGCTTCCCGGCCCTGCCGCTCACCTTCTCGCTGCGCGCGACGAAGAGCCAGCACCCATAACCAACGTGCGCCGCGGGCGCTCATATGTGAAACTTCTCACGCGTCCGGCCGTTATTCGGTCGGCATCGCGAACATGCGCTCGCGCCTGGAGGGAGAAGTTCATCTATGGGGAAAGTCGGGCCGACTCGGCGCTGGAGGGTATGGCGTTCCTGGCTTTCCAGCCTCCTGCTCGCGCTCCTGCTCTTCTCTGCCGCGCCGCGCGCACAGGCCGCCGACCCGCCCCAGGCGAAGCCGCTGCCGACGACGATGCTGCTCGGCATCGCCGCGCACGCCTGGTGGCTCGATCCGTATCAGGATCAAATTCTCGCGGCCTATCAAGACCTTCATGTGCAGGTCGTGCGGATCAGCATTGACTGGAAGCGGGTCGAAGCCGTGCCGGGCACGTATGACTGGTCGCTCTACGACCGCACGCTCCTCCCGCTGGCCGAGCGGCACATCGCCATCGTAGCCGATCTGGTTTCCTTCCCGGCCTGGACCTCGACCGATCCGCTCTGCGCGCAACTGGCAGCGGAGACGGCGCACTGCCTGCCCAGAGCCGGCGTGGACGCCGACTGGGCACGCTTCTGCGCCGCAGCGGCGGCCCGCTACCCCTTCATCGAGCGCTGGGAAATCTGGAACGAACCGGAACTGTGGGCCGGCATTCGCGATGCGAAGGTCTATCTCGATTACTTCACGCGCGCCTACCGCGCCATCCACGCCAACCATCCTGGCGCGCGGGTCGCGATCTCGACGCTGGTCGGCTGGGACTGGGTCGCCGACCTCTATTGGAGCACCCCAGCGCAGGATCGCGTCTGGGACGCCGTCGCCTATCACCCATACCCGATCCCCGGCGGCATCAGCGGTGAAAACCCCGCCGTGCCGATCGACATCAATCGCATCAACCGGCTGCGGCTGGAGATGGAACGCAACGGCACCCCTGGCCGGCCGATCTGGATCACCGAGTTCGGCTGGTCGCGGTCGCCGGAAGAGCAGGCTGTACGCCTGCGAAACGCGCTCGCCTGGTTCGCGGGGCGCACCGACATCGAACTGGTCTGCCTGCACCAGCTTCTCGACTGGTCCGGCGACGACCCCGCGCCCGACGGCTACGGCCTGATGCGCGCCGACCCGCGCCCACCCGAAGAGAATCCGCCGCCGACCACCCTCACACCCAAAGAGCCGTATTACAGCGCGTTCCGCGATTACCCACGCGTCACGCCGCCGCCACCGCCCGATACGCCGACGCGTCATTTCTTTCCGCCGACCGGCCAGACCGTCAGCGGCGATTTCCTGGCCTACTGGCAGGCGCACGGCGGCCTGGCGCAGTTTGGCTATCCGCTCACCGATGTGCGCTGGGACCAGCTGGAGGATGGGCGCTGGTATCAGGTGCAATACTTCGAGCGCGCCCGCTTCGAGTATCACCCGGAAAATCAGGCGCCCTACAATGTGCTGCTCGGGCAATTCGGCCGCTGGCTGCACCCCGCCGACCCGCCACTCCCCCCACCGGCCGCACTATCGCCGGATACGGCGTACTTCGCACAAACCGGGCATCTGGTCACGGGCCGTTTTCTAACCTACTGGCAGGCTAATGGCGGGCTGGCGCAGTTCGGCTTCCCGATCAGCGAGGTCATGCAAGAGCAGCTAGAGGACGGCCAGACGTATCAGGTGCAATACTTCGAGCGCGCGCGCTTCGAATGGCACCCGGCCAACCGTGCGCCCTACGATGTGGAGCTGGGCCAGTTTGGCCGGCGGGTATTAGCCACGCGCCAGCCCTGACCGCGCCTCAGTCGCGCTTCGCGAGCGGCAACACAACATGGAACGTACTGCCCCGGCCTTCGCTGCTCTCGGCCCAGGCCCGGCCATCATGCTGTTCCGTGATACGCCGCACGATGTAGAGACCGAGGCCAATGCCCGGATACGCCTGGGCGGCCGCATTGGTCGCGCGGGCGAATGGTGTGAACAGCCCGGCGAGCTGGCCGGCGGGGATGCCAATTCCCGCGTCGCTGATCGCTAGGTGCGCCTGCCCCTCCTGCTCGGAGAGCGCGATTTGCACGACACTGTCAGCGGAAGAGTATTTGACGGCGTTATCGAGCAGGTTTGTGACCACCTGATCGATCCGACCCGGATCCCATTCTCCAACAAAGGTTCCCAGTTCACCGGCAAAGCGAATCTGCCGTGGCGCGCTGGCGTCGCTGAATAATTGTCGTTCAATTACCTCCGTAACAATCATCGCCAGGTCGCAAGATTCGAGGTGGAGTTCGAGCCGGCCGGTTTCGATCCGCGAGACGTCGAGCAATTCATTGACCAGCGCCGTCAGCCGGTCGAGCTGGCCGAGCATACGCGCCAGGTGGCGACGCGCACGGTCCAGATTTGGCCCGGCGGGCGCGGCGAACTCGCGCTGCATGAGCTGGCCGAAGCCCTTGATTGAGGTTACCGGCGTCTTCAACTCATGCGAGGCGACGCGCAACAATTCATCCTGCGCGCGTAGCGCGGCGTGCTCAGCGGTAATATCGTGCATGACAATAATCTGTCCCAGCAGCGCGCCCACACGGTCGTAGACCGGACCAGTAATCTGGCGCACAATGCGGAGGCGTGGCCGCGCCAGCCGATATTCGCTGACGCATTCTGCTTCGGGATTATGCTCTGCGGGAAAGGCCGCCGTGAGGTCGCTATTTGCCGCGAACGCGCTGGCGAGACGCTCGCGCAACGCCGCCAGACTGGCTCCGACCAGACGTCCTGGCGCGACGCCATAGAGCGTATGGACGAAGGGGTTCGCAATCACAACCTGGCCGGTGGTATCGAGCAACAGGATTCCTTCGCTGGCGGAGTTGATCACGGCGTCAAGTCGCGCCTTCGCATCGGCAACCTGCGTCAGCAAGGATCCGGTATGCGCGTGGAGCCGCGCGGCGCCGAGCGCTAGTGCGGTCTGCCTGACTAGCGCGCCGGCCAGATCCACTTCCTCAGACGTGAACCCCGACTGCTCCGGCCCGGCCTCGACATAGAGCGCCCCGAGCGGCGCGTCCCCGGCCTGTAACCGCATGACCAGCAGCCCATGCCGCCCAAAGCGCGGCCCGGCGGCCATATCCTCGCCGCCAAGCGGCGGCAAGAACTCCGCCATGCCCGGACAGGCAACCTGCGGCTTCCCCGCCAGGGCGGCGCGCGTCAGTGGCGCCTGTGCTGGATCGACGCGAAACTCCGTCAGCGCCGCCAGGCCCAGAGCGCCGGGCGCGACGCTGGCCGCGCGCCCAATCAGCAGCGTCCGGTCCGGGTCATAGGTCGCGACAACACAGCGGGACAGATCACCAATGGCGGTTGCGCCATGCGCCAGTTCACAGAGAATCGCGTCTACTTCGTGTTGTGCGCCGAAAAGGCGGGCCGTCTCGTCAAGCGCCGCTACCGGATTCTGACCGCGCCGTCCCGCCGGCGAAGTGATCGCGACGCTGAGACGCTCGTACTGGATGACAACGCTCTCGACCCGGCCGGCGGCGTCACACAGCGGCGTCAACGTGGCACGCAGCCAGACTGTTTCGCCACCTGGCCCGGCTGCCGCCAGTTCCGGTGCGTCGGTTTCCCGGCCCGCCAGTGCGCCCGCCAGCGCGTGCCGCAAGCCCAACCAGGGCTGGGCAGGCGCGGTGCGGAGATTCAGCCGCCCAATGAGCGCGGACGAATCAGCAAAACCAAAGAGGTCAAGCCAGGCGTCGTTGACATAGGTCGTCAAGCCATCGCGATCAACGACCTGGATGCTCGCTGGGCAGCGATCAAAGACACGCGTCAGACGACGCGTGTGTGCAACTGGTTCAGCCGCCAGGGTGATTCGCACAGAGTATCGCCTTGTCCACGCTCATCGCAAACTGTGGCGCCCGGCGCCACACCTTTTGTCAGCCTTCGCATGATTCATTCCGCCGCTGTTGCCGGCGTCGTTACTTCTTCTTGACTGGCGGATTTTTCGCCAGCGCCAGCACGCGATCATATTCGGTTTTGAACGCGTGCGCGATATCCGCGTTGTCAATGATGAGCAAATTTTCGTCATTTTCGGTGTCGGCATTATCGCTGAAATTGAATGAGCCGAAAATCACGATGTGGTCATCAATGATGATGACCTTGTGGTGCATCACCCAGGGATTGCCATCCTGATAGACCGGAATCCCATCCTTCTTCATCTTGCCGTATTCCGAGAACTTCGTCTCGGAGCCGGTCGT
>DASUBC010000378.1:0-13560 GCA_035763465.1 Thermomicrobiales bacterium | reverse complement strand
GCTGCTCCCGCCGGCCCTGGTATGGACCTGTGGCTCAACTGCGACGATGTCGAGGCGCTGCACACCGCGCTCGCCGGGGCCGGCACGCCGATCGTGCGACCGCCGGAGGATACGCCTTTCGGCCGGCGCTTCGTCTGCCGTGACCCGGACGGTTATGTGCTGACTATCTACCAGGCTATCCCACTGGATCAGGTGCGGCCATGACCGCCGTGCCCTATCCGCCTGACAGTGGGAGTGTGACCATTGCATGGGAGGAGCTGGACTATGGATGCGGCGCCTGCTGACACGGCGGGCGTGATTGCCCCGCCACCCGTACTCTACTTCGGCACGCTGGCGGCGACACTGTTGCTGGGGCGGCGTCGTCCGGCGCGGCTCTTGCCGCCACGGGTCGCCCGGCCGGTCGGCCTGGGACTGCTCGCAAGCGGCTTCGTGCTTGGCGGCTGGGCGGCGCGAACGATGCTGCAAGCCGGTACGCCGCTCGATCCGGCGGAGCCAGTGACCGCGATCGTCACCGCCGGGCCGTATCAGTACAGTCGCAATCCCATTTATGCCGGGATGGCGCTGATCTACCTCGGTGCGGCGGCGCTCGCGAATTCGCGCTGGCCGGTCATCGTGCTCCCCGCGTTGCTCCAGGTCGTGCAGCGCGGTGTCATCGAGCGGGAGGAGCGGTACCTGGAACAGCGGTTTGGCGATGAGTATCGTCGCTACCAGGCCAGCGTGCGCCGCTGGCTCTGAACACTGGCGTCCGGCCGGTTGTCTTTGACAAGCCCCCCGCTGCTTGCTATGCTCCCATCAACTAACCTCGTGTGACTCTAGCCAAAGTCATCGTGGGAGAACAAGAGTCAACAGTACTCTGTACGTCAGACCAAGACCGATGCCGATGGCGCGCCACGTTGGTCGGCCCAACGCGGCGCGCTGTGACATGAAGCTGTCGTCGTTAGTACACAAGAGGAGCTAAGGGATGTCGAAACAGGGACAGGGCAGGCGCCAGGCTGACGAGGCGCGCTCGTTGGTCACTGGCCTCACCAGCGGGCAGTTGACCCGGCGCGACTTTATTCGTCGCGCCGCCGCGCTGGGCGTCTCGGCTTCGGCGATCGCCGCCGCGCTCGCCGCCTGTGGTGGCGCGACCGCGACCGCGACCACCGCGCCCGTTGCGACGAAATCCACCGCGTCAACGTCCTCATCAACATCAGCCGCCACGAGCGCGGCCGGTGGCGGCGCCGCGACGACCAGCGCCGCCAGCACCACGAAAGCGGCCAGCGCGTCGGCGGCCAGTTCCGCCGCCACAACGGGGTCGGCAAGTTCAACGAGCGCGGCGAGCGCCAGTTCGACTTCGACCAGCGCCGGGCCGACCAAGCGCGGCGGTGGCGGCACGCTGAAACTGCTCCAGTGGCAGGCGATGACCATTCTCAACCCGCATCTCTCGTCGGGCACGAAAGACGACCTTGCCTGCGCGCCGGTCTATGAGGGCCTCATGACCTTCGATATTGACGGCAAAGCCGTTCCAGTGCTGGCCGCCGAGATTCCCTCGCCAGGCAACGGCCAGCTGGCCGCCGATGGCTTGAGCGTCACCTTCAAGCTGAAGCAGGGGGTGAAGTGGAGTGACGGCCAGCCGTTCTCCGCTGATGATGTCGTCTTCACCTGGGAGTACGCGACCGATCCGAAGACCGCTGCGGTGAGTGTCGGCAGCTACGACACGGTGGACAAAGCCGAGAAGGTGGACGACAACACCGTGAAATTCACCTTCAAGGCGCCGAACCCTGCCTGGTTCCGGCCCGGTCAGGTCAGCGTGCTACCGAAGCATGTCTTCCAGAATGACAAGGGCGAGGCGGCCCGCAACTCACCGAATAATCTGAAGCCGGTCGGCACCGGGCCGTACAAGGTGACCGATTTCAAGCCGGGCGATACAGTCAGTTACGTCATCAACGAGAACTACCGCGAGGCGAACAAGCCCTTCTTCGACGCGGTCACGCTGAAAGGTGGCGGCGACGCGCCATCGGCGGCGCGGGCGGTCCTCCAGACGGGCGACTATGACTACGCCTGGAACTTGCAGATTGACGACACGACCCTGAAGCAGCTGGAAAATGGGGGCAAGGGTGTCGCCGAGTTTGGTCCCGGCGGCGGCGTCGAGCGCCTCATCTACAACTTCGCTGATCCGAACAAGGAAGTGGATGGTGAGCGCGCGCATCCAGGCACGCCGCATCCCTTCTTCTCGGACGCCAAGGTGCGCCACGCCTTCACACTGGGCTGCAATCGCGATTCGATCGTCAGCGCGCTCTACGGCCGCGGCGGCGCGGTGACGCCCAATATCCTCACCGACCCGCCGCAGTTCCGTTCGCCGAATAACAAAGCCGAGTTCAATCTCGACACGGCTGGGGCCTTGCTCGACGAAGCGGGCTGGAAGAAGAACGGGCAGTACCGCGAGAAGGGCGGTGTGCAGCTGGCGGTGCTCTACCAGACTTCTACCAACACGGTGCGCCAGAAGACCCAGCAGATCATCAAGGACGGCTGGGAGAAGGTCGGTATCAAGACCGAACTCAAGTCCATTGATTCGAGCGTCTTCTTCGCGTCTGATGCCGGCAATCCGGATACGAACTCCCACTTCTACGCCGACGTCGAGATGTTCACCGGTACGCCGGCGATCGATCCGCAGACCGATATGAACCGCTGGTACAGCAAGTCGATCTCCTCGAAGGCGAATAACTGGTCGGGCCGCAACTACCAGCGCTACAACAATCCCGACTACGACAAACTATGGGACCAGGCCAAGTCGGAGATTGACGCGCAGAAGCGCGCCCAGCTCTTCATCCAGATGAACGATATCCTCATCCAGGGGGATGTGGTCGTGCCGCTGGTGGACCGCAAGAGCGTCTTTGGCCGCGCTAAGACCCTCAAGAATATCAACTACACTCCGTGGGACACTGACTACTGGAACATCGCCAACTGGGTGAAGAGTTAGGCGATCCCTCCCAGACTGAGAGTTCAGGAGGTGTGTCTCGCCCGCGATCCGCATAGTAGACATGAGAAGCGGCCTGGCGACTGCAATCGCCAGGCCGCACAGGATCTGGTTGGGGGATTAGCGATTGCCGAGCATCCCGCTCATCTTGCCGAGCGCGCCCTGCGCGCCGCCCTCGCCACCGAAACTCTGGATGAGTTCCGGCAGATGCTGCTGGGCAAAGTCGGAGACGACCTGCGCGACTTGCTGTGCTTTTTCCGGGTCGAGATGCGCGCGTTCCTGCAGTTGCTGTACCAGCTGATTCATCAGTTGTTCTTGCATCGTGGCTTCCTCCTTGCCTTGCGTGCGCCATCCCCTGGCGGTCACAGTGCTTGCCGCACAGTTTGTACCATGACCGGTGAATAGTGAGGCTGACGAGCGCAGCCGGTGTACTTCAGGCCGGGCATATCGTTGTTCCTGGTCGGGCAACTACATCTCCAGCTGCCCGCCGCACCTGATGCGGCGGCGGGTGATTACACGGCCGGATCGCCGGCCGCAAACGCCAGCGCAACAAGGTAGCCGGGCTTGAACAGGCGCGTCACTCGTTCGACCGCCTCGCGCCTGGTGTCCGGACCGAGATCTGGCCGGAAGAAGACCGGCTCGCCTTCGTCGGCGAGGTCGCTGACCGCCCGGGCATAGCGGTAGTAGGCGAGCGCGAGCGCGTTGACGCTGGTCGCGCCGTAGCCCTGGAAGAACAGCGCCTCCTCGCGCGGCCCCACCAGCTCGCGCCGGAGGCCGCCGACCACGAACATCAGGTCACGCTCGCGCGGGGCGAGGATTGTGTCATCCCAGTCCACGAACCACACTCGTCCCTCGTCGTCCAGCAGCACGTTGTTGGTATGGATGTCCGCGTGGCAGAGGACGAATGCCGGCTCCGTTGCAGCAAGCCGCCGTCCCAACGCTTCCGCCCGGTCCAGTAGCAGGTGGATGTCCGCCCGCCGCGCCTGCCAGAATGTCGCCAGCGCCTGCGCCGCTGGGTCAGCGAAGCGGTGTGCGCCGATGTGCGCGTCGAGCCGTCGGAGCAGGTCAGCACCATTGGGCGTGAAGGTGTCGCGCCGCATGAGCCGCGCCAGCGCCGACGTCACGGTGGTAGCGTGAACCTGGTGCAGCAGCGCGCCGTAGGCACGCCATTGCTGGTCCGTCATCCCGTGCGCCATGCCTGTCACGCCCGCGACGAAGGGGTACAGGATGAAGGCGTAGTCATCCGCAGCCGCCCACAGGGCGCCGGTGGTGGTCAGCAGCGGCGCGGCGATTTGAGTGATGCCAGTTTCATAGAGATAGCGTGGGGCGACCAGACCGGCCTCATTGGTCACACTGCGGCGGACTTTGAGGAAGTAGACGCGGCCATCCTCCGCCCGCACGCGGTATACCCAGGCCGAGGTGTCATGGCCGAGTGGCAGAAAGTCAAGTTGCGTAACGAAGACCCCATAGTGATCGCCTAGGCACGCGCGCAACGTGGCGTCGGCAAGATCGCCCGGCGGTTCACGCATCTGGCAGCCTCTTTTCACACGGAGCAGGGCGGAGCGTAGGCGCTGCCGGAGTTCTGGCAGCATAGTACGCTCGTGTCACCACTGGTGCAATCATGCGCCGGCTGGCTCAGGGTTTGCGCCACCAGTCGGCGCTATTCCAGGTCACAGGCTGGCCGGAGACGGGCAGCAGACCATGTAGGCTGCGTGAACTCGGTCCGGCGCGCACCCCGACGGAGACCGCTGGGTCGAGCAGGAGATCGATCGTGCCGGCGCGCAACGCGGTTTCCGCCGCGCTCAATGTGGCGAACGGCCGGTAGACGATTGCGTCGAGATATGGCCTGCCGCCGTCACGGTAGCTGGAACTACGGACGAGCGTGAGGTGATCGCCAGGCACCCACTCACGCACCCGAAACGGACCAGTGCCGAACGGCGCGCGATTGTAGGGCGCGCCCGCGAGATGCGTCTGCCCATTGAAGAGGTGCGCGGGGAAGATCGTCGTGAAGGCATGCAGATACGGCGAGGCAGGCAGACTGTAGGCGACGCGCACGGTGTAAGCGTCGAGCGCGTCCACCGCCTGCATCGCCTGATACGGCGCACGGGCGGCGTCGGTGAAGGGATTGGCGGGGTCGCGATAGACGTGATAAGTAAAGATTAGATCATCGGCGGTGAACGGCTGCCCATCCTCCCAGGCGACGCCCTGGTGCAGCCGGATAATTACAACCCGGCCATCGTCCGACACCCCGCCGCCGTGCGGGGCGGGTACGCTCTCCGCCAGCCAGGCATGGGGCTGGCCGTCCGGGGCAAAAGAGATCAGCCCTTCGACGACCGGCCGCAGCAACGTCGCCGCCAGCCCGTCCGGGTCGAAGGCGGGGTTGAGGTCGGTCAGCGCGCCGACGTAGCCGATTGTCGCGCTCCCGCCAGGTTGCGGGCTTGGGGTCGGCGATCCGACCGGCGTTGCTGGACCGGTCGCTGTTGGGCTTGCCGCCTGCCCAGGTTGACTGAACGGCCACGCGCTACAGCCGGCAAGACTGCCGAGCAGCAGCGCCAGTAAGGCCAGCCAGTATACCTGGCGAGAAACGAAGCGGCAGCCAATCAATCGTGCCCTGCATCCTTGCATAGCGCGCGATAACGGCAGACCAGACGCCCACGCGCTATCTACGTCCTATTAGGAGCATGGTAGCAAAGTCGGTCAGTACTGCCCATCTGCGTGGGGCGATCGGCGTACAATGCTCGATGTAGTGACGGAGGGGGCATGGCGTTTGAGGTGCAGGTCGCGGTGGCGAAGACGCACAAGTACGCCAACCGGGAGAGCGGCGACACAGTCGAGCTGGTCGAGCGCCCGACCGGCGGCTTCTCGGTTGTGCTGGTGGATGGACAAGGCTCGGGCCAGGCGGCCAAGACGCTCAGTTTACTTGTTAGCGCGAAGGCGGTCGCGATGCTGAAGGATGGCGCGCGGGATGGCGTGGTGGCTCGCGCCGTCCACGATTACCTCCACGCCTTCCGGCGCGGGCGCGTCTCCGCCACGCTGGAGATTCTCTCGGTGGACCTTGCTTCGAAGACCGTGGTCAGCAGCCGCAATAGCGAGACGCCGCTCCTGCTCGGCCACAACGGCGTCTATGAACTCCGGCCCGCGCTGTCAACCGCGATCGGTATCCGCCGCCACACCAAGCCAGCAATTGATCAGTTCGACGCTGAGCCAGGTTTGCAGGTGGCGATCTTTTCTGACGGCATTATTCATGCGGGAGAACGCGCGAACCGCCCGTTCGACCCACTCGCCTTCGCCCAGGCCGAACTGGGCGCTGACCTCGCGGCGCAGCAACTGGCCGACGTGATCCTGGCGGAGGCGCTGGCGCGCGACGCGGGACGGCCAAACGACGATATGACGGTCGTGGCGCTGACGCTGGGCGCGCGGGTTGAGTATCCGCCGGTGCGGCGACTGGTCGCGGTAGTGCCGCTGCCGTATTGAGCCGAACCGGTCAGAGCATGACGGCAGCGGTGGAGGAGATGCGGATGGCGCTGGACGCTGATGCCAAACGCAAGGATGGGCAAGCGCCGCCGGACTGGGCGCGCCGCACCGACGTGCGACCGAGCGGCTGGCAGGCCGGTGGGCCAGCCGGTCCGCGCGTGACGATCGTCGGCCCCTGCGCCGCCGGCAAGACCACCCTGGTGACGCGCCTGCAAGCGCATGGCTATGACGCTCACGCGGTCGCGCAGGAACACTCTGGCGTGCCCTATCTCTGGCAACTCTCCGAGCCAGACCTGCTCGTCTTCCTCGATGTCGATCTCGCCACGACGGCCGCCCGCCGCCAGCGCGAGTGGCCCGCCGCGCTCCACGACACCCAGCAATCGCGCCTCGCCCACGCCCGCGCTCACGCCGACCTCTACCTCGACAGCAGCGCCCTCACGCCCGACGCCGTCGCCGAACGGGTGGCGGGGTTTATCCAGGAGGTTGCGCGTAGCGTGGGGTCGAAGGTCTGAAGGTCGAAAGCGGACACAATCTATCCGGTTTATGTGTCACAATGGGAACAGGGCAATGCGCGATTAGCGGTTGCTGGAATATCCGTATTGGGAGCAGCGATGGCTGACACACTACGGGTGATGCTCGAAATTGGACCGAAAGGCAAGCAGGTGGCGGCAGTGGCGCCGGATTGGCCCGGCCTCGAACGCGGGGCGAAAACCGGGGAGGCCGCGCTTGCTAGGTTACACGCCTACCTACCACGCTATGCAAAGGTGGCGCAGCTGGCTGGGCTGGAGATAGCGTTTGCGGCCAGCACTACGGTTGACGTGATCGAGCACTATCCGGGCACAGGCTCAACCGACTTCTGGGGCATCTCGTTCGCGTTTTCGAGCAGCGACCAGCACGTCATATCGAGCGAAGAATTGGAACGTGAACTGACGCTGATGCAGGCGTGCTGGGCGTTTTTCGATGATGTGCATGCGTGTGTATCGGCGGAGCTGCGGAAAGGTCCGCGCGGGGGCGGGCGCGATCGGGACCGCATCGTCCGTCATACGCTCGCCACGGAGCAGGACTGGGCGAAGAAGCTCGGGGTACACCTGCCGCCAGGCACGCTGTTGACCGACGAGGGTCTGCACGCGCATCGCGACGCCTATTGCCAGGCGATTCGGGCGTTCCATGCCGAGGGCAAAATGGCCCGCACCTGGCCGCTCCGGTACCTGATTCGGCACACCGCGTATCACACGCTGGATCACGCCTGGGAAATGGAAGACAAGGATCTAACCGCCCCACCAGCCGACTACGTTCAGAACGGTCGCAAGAAGGTCTGAAGGTCGAAGGTCACTCGTGAGGACGTAGCGACTTCCTACGAACCAGCGTTCACAGACCAACCGCAGCGTTGACCACAGCGACCTTTGACCTTCGACCTTCAGACCTTCGACCCTTCGCGCACTTGCTCCCGATACCGGTTTGTGATCGGCAGGCGGCGGTCGCGGCCGAAGGCGCGGGCAGTGATCTTGACGCCTGGCGCAGCCTGGCGGCGCTTGTACTCGTTCAGGTCCACCATGCGGATGACGCGGTTGACCAGCGCGGGGTCGGCGCCTGCCGCGACGAGCTCTTCGGCGCTGTGGTCTTCTTCCACATAGGCTTGCAGAATCGGATCGAGGATTTCGTAGGGTGGTAGCGAGTCGGTGTCCTTCTGGTCGGGGCGCAGTTCGGCGGATGGCGGCTTCTCGATGGTCGCTTCGGGGATGATCGGACCGCCTGGCTGCTCGTTGCGCCAGCGCGCCAGCGCATAGACCAGCAACTTCGGCACGTCTTTGATGACCGCGAAGCCGCCGGCCATGTCGCCGTAGATCGTCGCGTAGCCGACCGCCATCTCGCTCTTGTTGCCAGTGGTGAGCACGAGCGCGCCGAACTTGTTGGAATACGCCATCAGCAGGTTGCCGCGAATACGCGCTTGCAGATTCTCCTCGGCCACTCCCGGCGCGGTGCCCGCGAAGACGGGCGCCAGCAGCTCCAGCGCGGCGGTGTGCATGGCTTCGATGGGGATCGTCAGGTAGCGGATGCCCAGGCGCTCGGCCAGGTCGCGCGCGTCATCCTTCGAGCCAGCCGACGAGTAGCGCGACGGCATCGAAATCGTGGTGACGGCGTCCGCGCCGAGCGCGTCGGTGGCGATCGCCGCAACGAGCGCCGAGTCAATGCCGCCCGACACGGACAGCACGACGTTCTTGAAGCCATTCTTCCGCACGTAGTCACGCGTACCGAGGACGAGCGCGCGGTAGACCTCTTCCACAGGCGGCAAGAGAGGCGTGATCTCCGGTTTGTCCAGCGGTGTTCGCTCAACCACCGGTGGCGTCGGGAAGGGCGGCAGGTTGACCGTCGGCACGTCAGCGGGCGGCAGGTCGCTGAGCACGCGTTCCTTGCGGCGCAGCGGGTCGTGCAGGCGCGAACGGAAGACGGAGCCGAGGTCGAGATCGGCCACCAGCATATGTTCGTCGAACTGCGGCGCACGAGCCACGATGCGACCATTCGGGTCGAAGATGACGCTGCCGCCGTCGAAGACGAGCTCGTCCTGGCCGCCGACTAGGTTGACGTACGCGACAAAGGCGTCGTTGTCCATCGCGCGCGTCGCCAGCATCGTCTCGCGCGTGCTCTGCTTGCCCCGGTGGTAGGGTGATGCATTGAGGTTGAGGATGAGGCGCGCGCCGGCCAGAGATTGGAGTGTCGCTGGGCCAACCGGATACCAGATATCCTCGCAGATGTTGATCCCAACTGGCGTGTTGCCGAAGCAGAAGACCGGCGCCTCCTCGCCCGTCATGAAGTAGCGGTCTTCGTCAAAGACACCGTAGTTCGGCAGGTAACGCTTGCGGTACGTGCCGACCCATTCGCCATCGGCCAGCACCGCCGCCGCGTTATAGATGTCCTCGGCCGCGTCTACGTAGCCAACGACCGCGACGATGCCGCGCGTGTGCGGCGCGATCGCGCGCAGCTGGGCGACGTTTTCGTTGACGAAGGCGGGTTTCAGCAGCAGGTCTTCCGGCGGGTAGCCAGTTGCGGCCAGTTCGGGGAAGACGACAACCTGCGCGCCGCGCGCTCGCGCGTCCTCAATGCCCGCGATGATCTTCGCGGCGTTGCCTGCCAGGTCGCCGACCGTGAAGTTCGCCTGGGCCAGGGCCACGCGCAGACTGCCGTCCATCCGTCTCGCCTCCATTTCCCAGTGCCGCACCACTCCGTCGTGGTTCGTGTATCTTGTACTCTAACTAGTATACCACAGTCGGGCAGTCGGGCAGCGCGCTAGATCAGCACTGCGCTTGTAGACAGGCACGGTGCTGACTTGAACCCACTGCCCGACCGCCCGACTGCCCGACTAGTCCAGCACCAGTATCTCGTTCGCCAGCCAGTGTTCGACGATATGGCGGTGTGTCTCCACGATGTCGAGGTCGTGTAACGCGGCCCGCGAGAAGAAGTGGAGCGCGGTTGCTTCGACGCTCACGCGCGGCGTGGCGTCCGGCGCAACAGGTACCTGGTAGGCCAGCGTAATAATCCGCACGATCGTATCGTCGGGGTACTGAATGAGGCGTGAGGGGTCCGAAAAGGTGCCGAAGAGGGTGTAGCGCTGAATCGCCAGGCCGGTTTCCTCGGCGACTTCGCGGCGTAGCGCCTCGTCCAGCGATTCGTCTGGCTCGACCGCGCCGCCGATCAGTCCCCAGCGCCCACTATCACTGCGGCAATCGAGCAAGAGTGCGCCGTCTCGTTCGAGCAAGGCGACCACGCCGAGGCTTGGCGGCCGGTTTGGCGCCGGCGCGCTGGCCGCGCGATAGAAAAAGCGTGAAGGCATCTGGCCTCGTCCGCGAATGATCACGATCGCACGCGCCCTGCGCGACCACGCAATCATAGGGGCTGGCGCACGGCCTGGCAATGACGGGTGGCGAATGTTCTTAACAGTACGGCGCCTGGTGTGGCGCTGAGGTGTGCTCAGGACTGCTGGTGGTGGCGAACTTAACCGTCGCAGGGATGGGGGCGCCGCGCTCCCGGCGGAATTGCAACCCTTCGAGCAACATCATGTCCATCGTGCCGGCTCTCCCTTTAATCATACGAGAAAGTCGTGAGGGCGTGAGACGTGAGTGCATGAGCAGGTTCCGGTCAGCGCCATGCTTGTCTACTGGCGCAACGTCATCCCCGCGATCTCACGACTCACGCCCTCACGACTCTCGACTTTCTCGCGCCACAGGCCGGCGCCGGCGAGCGAGATAGTCGCAACGGCGACGCCGGCGACGACGTCGAGGAGGTAGTGGTTGCCAGTCATCATGACGGTCAGCATCATCAGCACGGGGAGGGCGAGGCCGAGCGCCTTGCCCCACCAGGACCGCGCGCAGACGATGATCGCGATACCCGCCAGGAGTGACCAGCCGACGTGCAGGCTCGGCATCGCGGCGTAGGGGTTATAGAAGGCACCCGCCGCCGACCCGTCTACGTTGAAACCATAAAGCGCCATTGTGTCGGTGAAACCGGGCATAAAGCGTGGCGGCGCGACCGGCAGCCAGATATAGATCGCCAGGCCGAGCAGCGCCGAAACGACGAAGGCATTCCGCAGCCAGGTATACGCCTGCGGATGCAGCCAGTAGAGCCAGAGCGCGACGCCGATCAATACCGGCAGGTGGGCATAGAGATAGAAGTTGTTGACGAGAGTCAGCAGCCAGCCGTGCTGTAAGGCGAGTACCTGCAAGGCGTGCTCCGGCGCGAGATGCAGCGCCGTTTCGAGATTGAGGATGGAGTGCGCGTGCGCCGTCGCGTCGGCGACACCGCCGCGCGCGAGGCCACGCGAGAAGAAATAGGCCAGCGTCACGCCCAGCACTGTCGCGAGTTCGCGGAGGCCGCGTCCAACGCCGGTTCGTGTGCTGGCCGGAGCGCCATTGCCCCGGCCGCCGGGCTGTGTGCCCGCCCATTGTCGCTGTGCTACATCCGCCATTGGTGTGACCCTCCCTGGTCCGTGGGCGCACCGTCGCGCCAGCTCACCTGTGGTACAAGGGTAGTCCTTCGCCTGGCGCGCGGCTACCATCGAAGGTTCGGGGTGTTGTGGGTCAAGGGAATGAGGGCGCGCTTGCCCTTTTGTACAGGGTGAATAGATAACTGATTTATTGCTGATTGGCGGCGCGGCGGAGGAAGGTGCGGACGTGCTGGTCAAACGCGCTGTCGGTCGCGGTGGCGGTTGCTGCTGGCGGGGCGAACCAGGCGCCATCGGCCACGCGCGGCAGGCCGGCGGGATCGTGGTTATAGAAGTAGGTGTACGCGCGCACCTGTGTGCCGTGCGCCGTCTCGACTGTGACGACCTCGCGCCGGTAGATCGAGCCAGGCAGGTCGTCCGGCTGATAGCCCTCTAAGCGGTCGAGCAACGCCAATGCCTCGGTGAGCGTGGCCGGATCGAGCTGCACGAGTTCGCCATGAACGATGCCCGCGCCAGCGACCAGGCCAGGGTAGAGACCGAAATCGTAGAGCACGCCCTGCGTCCAGGCCGGTTCGACCGCGCGGGCGTAGGGATCGAGCAGCGGGCAGTTGAGTTGTCCCTGCTTCAAGGTGCCATAGACGAAGAGGGTGGCTGGCGCGTCGTTCATAGCGGCTCCCGGTGGCGCGGGCAAGTGTCCTGCCGTGAGTATACCGTGAAGGCCGATGACTGAGGAAAAACGCGGCGCCCCGCCATAATGACCCCAACGGGTGGAGCACTCACCAGTTTTGCGGCGTATTCGCTACAATACGCGCGTGGCGTGACGCACACCACGGGGAATCGTGAGCAAAGGGAGGACGCAATGCGGACCAATCATGTCCGGCGGCGGCTGGCGGCAGGCGAGCCATCTATCGGCACCTGGCTGTCGCTGCCCAGCCCGGAGGCCGCTGAATATGTCAGCAAACTCAATCTCGACTGGCTGGTGGTGGACGCCGAGCACAACCCGGCCGACATTCGCACGCTGGCGCAGATGTTCATGGCGATGGGCAATTCCAGCGTCGCGCCGATGGTGCGAATTCCCTGGAACGCGCCCGAGAATTTCAAGCGCGTCCTCGACGCGGGCGCCTGGGGCATCGTCGTGCCGATGGTCAACACGCGCGAGGAAGCCGAACGCGCGGTCGCGGCGATGCGCTATTACCCGGTGGGCAACCGTAGCGTCGGCGGCGGGCGGCACGCCCTGAGTTTCGAGACGACCGCGAAAGACTACTACGCCGCCGCGAACGATGAACTGTTGCTGGTCCTCCAGATCGAGCATATCAAGGGTGTGGAGCACGCCGACGAGATTCTCAGTGTGCCGGGCGTAGACGCCTGCTTCATCGGGCCGAACGATCTCGGCGCTTCGATGGGCATGGGGCTTGGCGTGCCGCTGGAGAGTGACGACCCGCGCATAGTCGAGGCGATCACGCATGTGCGCGAGACCTGCGTTCGGCACGGCGTCGCGACCGGCATCCACTGTTCGAGCGCGTCGGCAGTCAACCAGCGGATCGCTGAAGGCTTTCAGTTTTGCGCGATGGCGAGCGAACTGCGCTACCTGATTGCCGGCCTGACCGCCGACCTGGCGACGCTCAACTGGCGGCCCGCCAATGCCCAATCGCTGGAGACCGCCGGCCAGGCGCAGGGCGCGACGGTGCGGTACTGACGGGGTCGAAGGTCAAAGGTCGAAAGTCGAAGGTCGCTCGTGAGCAGGCAGTGGCTTGCCCTCAGCTAGAGTTCACAGACTAACCGCAGTGTTGACCAGAGAGACTTTCGACCTTTGACCTTTGACCCGCGTTCGACCTGCATTCCCTAGCCGAACAGCGCCAGCCCAAGCAGCGCGGTCGCCAGGTTGGCGGCGCAGGCGAGGAGCAGCGCGCATTGGTAGGGCAGGCGCAGCAGCGCCGCGAGAAAGGCGCTCTCGACCAGGCAGACGAGCGTCTCGACCGCCCAGAAGTGTGGCAGCGGGCCGAGCAGCAGCCAAACCGCGACCGGCTGGGTGCAGGCGTTAACCAGGATGGCGACGTGGAGCAGGCGCGCGGGCGCGGCGCGAAGCGCGGCCCAGTAGACCAGGAACTCGACCAGGATTGTCACGAGCAGCGACGCGATAAGCTGTGCCGGCCAGGGCAGCGCTGTCAGCACGGTCAGCGGCGCCGGAAGAGCA
>DASUBC010000377.1:0-10548 GCA_035763465.1 Thermomicrobiales bacterium | reverse complement strand
CGGCTCGGCCTGGTGACCTGGCAATACTCCGCCGGGACGGTCCTTGCGCCACTAAACGCTAGGCGCGGCATTGCCCAGCCACAGCGCCAATTCTAGCGTTGGCTCGATCGTCACGGCGTGGGGGAGTCTCTACCTGCCGAGCGACGCGCCGCACCTCTACCGCGACACCGGGAGCGCCTGGGGCGCGTTCGGGCCACTGGTGCGGCGCGTGCCGCCGGTCGTCAAGAACCTGACCTGGCTCAATCAATCGTTCGGCAGCGCGGTGCAGTGACCGGGCGTGATGTACGTGATCGGCGGCGGCCAGTCGTCACAGGGCGCCCTGACGATGACGGGGATCGGCCAGGCGGTCCCCGCGACGCCCTACCGCCTGGCCGTTTGCTTGCACGCCTGGCTGATCAATAGCGGCTGGCAGAGTTACGGCATCTTCCACCACGATAGCAGCGTCAACAAGCAGGCCAGCCTCGCCGTCTGGAACAACAACGGCGGGGCGATCACGCTGGCCACCGTCTACTGGAGCGCGGGCAACGAAACGAGCTGGGGCAGCCTGGGCCAGAATGGGCGGCGGATGCCCGACTGGCTGGGGATTTATGACGATGGCACGACGCGCTTCTGGCAGGTCAGTTATGACGGGTTGCGCTGGCAGACGATCGCCAGCGAGGCGCGCACGACGGGTGGCCTCACCGCGCCGACGCATGGCGGCGTCTATGCGAGCGGCGGCCAGGAAGTGACCGTCTGGTCGTTTGAAATTGCGTAGGGGGCGACATGGCGATCCTGTACAGCGATGCCAGCGGCGCGCTCCTGCGCCTCGTCGGCGCACCGGATGAGGGTGACTTCCCCGCGCCGGCCGGCGCGGCCAGCACGCTCACGTTTGACGAGAGCACCAATGCGGCGACGATGGCGAGCCTCCTGGCGGAGTGGAGCGCCTACCGGCTGGTGAGCGGGCAACTGAGCCGGGGCGGTCAGGCGGTGACCATTGCCGCCCCGAGTGCCGCATATACGCAGCGCCAGCAGGTCTACAGCCAGGCGCAGCAAATCCTCAGCGACATGGACGCCTACCTCGCGCTCAGTAGCCCGACGAACGCGCAGACCGTGGCGATGTTCCAGGAGCAGTTGCGGGCCTTCCGCTGGGTGCTCCGCCATCTTGTCCTCGGCCAGTAGCGTATCGCGCCGGCCACGTGAGGCGGTGGTGTCCACGTGGCCGTAACCAGGGGCGCTCGATCACCCAATAACTCAGACTGGCGAGCGGGAGTGTCACGGCCAAGACGAGCGCAAGATTGAGCACATAGGCGCTCGTGTTCGGCGCGCTGAGGATGCCGTGCCGCACCAACTGCCAGATGATGAGCTGATGGAGCAAGTAGACGCTATAACTGATCGCCGCGAGCCAGCGCCAGCCTGGGCGGTGCCACCACCAGGCCACGGCGGCACGGTCGGCGGCGAGCAGGGTACTGGCGAGCAGCGCGCCGAACGCGAGTCCGATGACCGGATGAAAGAGCACCGCGCCGGCCGGACTTGGCCGCGCGACGATCGCGCCGAGCGTGAGGCATCCGGCCGCAGCGCCCAGGCTCCAGCGCCCGCGCCGGCCGAGCCAGCCACCGCGCCAACTCCAGAGCACCGCGAGGACGACGCCCATGAGGAAGCCACCGCCACGCCCGAAGGGGCTGAAGGCGAGCGCGCCGGCAACGTTGGGGCCGAGCGTCGAGGCATAGGCCACGCTCGCCAGCCAGGTCAGCAGCAGTCCCGTGAGCAAGAGGTGAGCGCGGGCGCGCGGGGTGGCGATACGCTGGCAGAGCAGCGTCAGCGGCAGGCCGAGCAGGGCGATGAGCAGATAGTAAATGACCTCGCAGGCGAGGGACCAGGCCGCGCCAATGTGATCGGTCACGGTCAGCGGATCAACGATATGGGTGAAGGTCAGATGCGTCAGGAGTGACCGTGGACTCTGCGGCCACAGCCACCAGGCGAGCACGATCGCCGCATAGTAGAGCGGCAGAATGCGGCGAGCGCGGCGGGCAAGGAAGGCCAGTGGGGACGGGGCGGCTGTTCCTGTCAGCAGCGCCCGCACGAGTGGGAGACTCACGACGAAGCCTGAGAGCACAAAGAACCAATCCACCGCCCCGTCCCCAGCGGTGAGGAGCGTCTGGCCGAGAGTGCCAGCGTATGCCTGCCCCTGACGATTAAGGGCATCGCTGAGGTAGACATGATAGGCGACAACGACCAGCGCGGCAATACCGCGATAGCCGTCTAACTCGTCGAATCGTGCCCGTTTCTCCATGCCACCCAGCCTACGCCACACCGCATGCCTGGCGCCATAGCCTATCCGTACTGCCAGGTCAGGGCTTATGCGTGAGTATAGGGTGGGTCAAGGACCAAGGCGATGGCGGCGCTGGGGTATTGGCTGTGCTCGCGGAGGCGGGCCGCGATCTGGCGGATGCCCGCCCGCCGCAGCACACTGATGGTCGCCTCCCGGAGCAGGGCCATCACGGTTGGGCCCTGGCCACAATGGATGAGGCAGGCATCTTCGCCGAGGGTCATATCCTTGACCCAATGGAGTTGGTTTTCGATCTGCCAGTGCCCGCGCTTGAGCGCCAGTAAGCGCTCAGGTGGGCCAGTTACGGGGCTGAGACTGGTGATGCCGTACTGCACCTCGCCCTTCGTCTGCTCTCCCACCCGCCAGGTATGCTCCACGCGGAAGACCTGCGCTAGTCCCGGCCAATCGAGATAGCCAGTCAAATCCGTCGAGGCCCGTAAGGCGCGCTGGTCATCGACCCGGCCATGCCCCCGCTCGCTGGTGTGCGCCTCGCGCTGGTCGAGCAAGGGCAGCGGCGCAATGGGGGCGGGTGGGTCGAACAGCAGTTGGATATCCTCGTAGAGTTGGCCCTGGTTGTCTTTGACGAGTAGCAGGTAATCGCCCTGCGCGGCCAGCACCTGCTGGCACAGGTTGCGCTGGCAAAAGAGCGCGTCTCCCGTCAGCACCCGGCCTGACCAGTCAATGCGGGCAAGCAAGGCGGGCGCGACCGTCAACTCCGCCTCATGCTTCTCGCCGGGGGCTGTCGCCGGCTCGATCGGTTCATGCGCTAAGACGACGCCAGACTCGTGGCAGAAGGCGGTCAGGGCATGCACAGGACAACCGCCCGGGGCAAAGCGGAGGCGGCCCCGTTGCGCCTTCCCATCAATGCTGACACCTTGCCCGGCTGCCGCTGCTGCGCCTGCAGCAAAATAGGCGCTCAATGCTTCCGCGAGGGCGTGCCCATCGAGTTTGGCGAACAGCCGCTGTATGGTCGATTGGCACGGCGTGTGCCCAGCAGGAAACCCGAGGTGCTGAAGGACGGCTGGTGACTGGCGCGCGATCCATTGCGTAATCGCGAGGACCGAACGATGGTTGCACAGGATCGCCGCCAAGGCAGCAGTCAAGATGGCCGGCAAGGCATAGCGCACACTCGCCTGGCGGCGGGGATCAGGCACCAGGGCGAACGCTGCCGCGAGGCTCGTGGGCGAGACAGAGCGCGCCTCGGACCGCGCGGCGCTTGCGCTGGGACTCGGTGGCACCATACACTGCATGATACGCTCCTTTGCTGAATAGCCGCGTCAGACCCGGCTATCTTCGCAAAGGAGCGCTCTGTTTGCCTTCCCACCTCCTTACGCATAAGCCCTGCACCGATTCCGTTTCGCCCTCACCCCCTGACGGCCCTCACCCCGCCGCCTGCGGTCGGCGCCCCTCTCCCGTATCACGGGCGAGGGAGGAACGGCCAATGAGCTGAATAGTGTTCCCCCTCGCCTGTAAGGCGGCGGGGTACCCGCACAGTGGGTCGCGGGGCAGGAGGTGAGAGCTACTCACTCAGTGATGTCGCCGGCTCCACCTCGCCCGCCCACAAGCGTTGCATCTCGGCGCACGTCGTCAGCAACTCCGCCAGGGGGCCGGCGGCCACGACCTGGCCCTCCTTGAGCACGACGATTCGATCGGCGCGTTGGAGCACTGCCCGGCGATGCGACACAGCCAGGCAGGTCGTCCCCGGCCGCGCGAAGAGCCGGTCCCACAGCACGCGCTCTGTCTCCACGTCGAGCGCGCTGGAGAGATCGTCGAAGACATAAAGGTCGGGTGCGCGGACGAACATGCGCGCGGCAGCGGCGCGCTGGATTTGCCCGCCGGATAGCCGCACGCCGCGCGGCCCCACGACCGTCTCACTGCCGCGCTCCAACGCCGCTACGTCGCGTTCCAGCGCGGCCGCGTAGAGAGCGTTCGTGATCACATCGTCTTCGGGCGTTCCCAGCAGGATGTTGTCGCGCAGCGTCCCGCTGAACAGCCGTGGCGCCTGGGGCGTGAAGGCGCTGCGCGGCGGCCCGAAGAACGCTGCCGGGTCCACGACGACCTTGCCGTTCCAGGAAATCGCGCCCGCTTGCGCGGGCAGCAGGCCGAGCAGGGCGTGAAGCAGCGTCGTCTTCCCGGCGCCGATCCGGCCGGTGACGACGACGAAACTGCCCCGCGTGACGCCGAGGTCAATCCCCACGATGCCCTTGGTCGTGCCCGGATAGCGATAGGTCAACCCCGTGACATCCAGCCTCGCCAGTCGTTGCGCGGCCCGCGCTGGCCCACCGCTGTGCGGAGGAGCAGACGGAACGGGACGGCGCACGTTGAGCGACGTGTGTGCCGCCAGGTCGTATGTGGTGGCGCCCGGCACGAGCGCGGTCAGTCGTTCGAGGGACACGCCGGCTTGCCGGTACCCGACCAGCCAGCGGGCGATCTCATCGCCAAACCAGGTCACGGCCTCCAGGTAAGTCACGAAGAGCGCGAAGTCGCCGACCGTGAACTGGCCCGCGCGCATCGCGTGCGCGGCGAGGAGCAAGATCGCGCCGGTGCCGAGATTGACCATGTTGCTGTTGACACCGTCCACGGCAGCGGCGAAGAGGCTGTCCTTGAGCGCGGCCCGGCGGCGCGCTTCACCCAGCACGCGCAAGCGCGCGACTGCGTGCGGCGTGGCCGAAGCCGCCTTGAGCGCCAGGGTCGCGGCGAAGAGGTCGCCCAGGAAACCCGTCACGCGCGCCAGCGCCGCCCGGCTCTGCTGGCGGTAGCTGACCAGCCGGTTGCGCGCCAGGTTGACGATCGTGACGACGACGATGATCGGCAAGAAGACCGCCAGCGTAATCAGCGCGTCAAGCCGCAGCATGATCACCAGCGCCGCCATGACGATAATCACGCGACCAAAGAAGTCGATCCAGGCGTCAATAGACTCGACAACTTCGTCCACATCGTCGCGGAAACGACTGAGCGCCGCGCCCGGTGACGCGGTGAGCGCGCACACGGCGTGGCCGCGCAGCGCCGCGCGCAGCAGGTTGTGGCGCAGGAGCGCCAGGCTACTGTAGCGAAAGGTGCCCCAGCAGAAAGAGAGGCCGAGGCTGATCGTCGTGCTGCCGACTTCCGTTGCGACGAAGAGCGCGATCAACGCGCCGATGCCCACGCCGGCCGGCGCCTGCCCGGTGAGTGTGTCGAAAAATGCGCGCAGGATGAGGCCGAGCGGCACCGGCAGGCCGAAGGTGGCGACCGCGCAGAGGAGCGCGAGGGCAAAGACACCAGGCTCGCGGCGAATCAAGCGCCAGATGAAGCGCCACGTTGGCAGTGTGGTCATGCTCGCACCTCCAGCAGGCCGGTTTGGAGCAAACTGGCGAAGCGCGAGCGGGGATCGCGGGCCAGCGCCTCGCGCGGACCCTCCTCGACGATCTGCCCGTCTTCCAGGATGAGGATCGCGTCGGCCCGGCGCACAGTCGCGAGCCGGTGCGCGATGATGATGCCCGTGCGTCCGGCCAGGAGCCGGTCTACCGCGCGCTCGACCTGCCGTTCCGTGACCGCGTCGAGACGTGACGAGGCTTCGTCAAGCACCACCACGGCGGGGTCGCGGAGGAAGACCCGCGCGAAGGCAAGCAACTGCGCTTCGCCCGCCGAGAGACCCTGACCGCCAGGCGCCAGTTCCGTGTCCAGGCCGTCCGGCAGGGCCAGGTACCACGCCCCTAACCCCAGTTCAGCCAGCGCCCGCACGATCTGCTCATCGGGGATACTCGGTCTGAACAGCGTCAGGTTGTCCCGCACGCTCGCCCCGAAGATTTGCACTTCTTGCGTGACCAGGCCGACGCGGCGGTGGAGGTCGGCGAGGCGCAGGTCGCGCACATCGCGACCACCGACGAGCACAGCGCCTTCCGTGGGATCGTCGAGCCGGCAGAGGAGCCGGGCGATCGTCGTCTTGCCGCTGCCGGTGCGCCCCAGCACGCCCAGCACCGTGCCCGGCGGCACGCGGAACGAGACGCCATGCAGCACGCGCTCCGCCCCACCGGGCACTTCAGCAGGGTTGCCCGGTGCGTCCACTGCGTACGCGAACGAGACCTGCTGGAACTCGACCGCGAGCGGGCCGTCCGGGAGGTCGCGGCCCGTGCCATCCACGAGCGACCGTGGCACCGCGTAGAGTTGCTGCACCCGCGTGATACTCGCGCTGGCGTTTTGGAAGTCGCGGGCCTGGCGCGTGAGTTGCCGTACTGGCTGCCGCAGCATCGCGGTGTACTGCACGATGAGATAGACTGCCCCGACGCTCATCGCCCCGGCATGGTAGAGGTACACACCGAGCGCGAGCACCGCCGCGGTGGCGATCGTGAAGATTGACTCGGTCGCGCCATAGAGCGCGCTGCCGGCCAGCATGGACGCACGTCCATGCTGGAAAAGTTCGCGCAGGTGCCCGCGCAGCTGGTACAGCACATAGTCCCGCGCGCCGACTGCCTGAATATCAATCAGGCCGGCCAGGCGCTCCTCCAGAAACCCGAAGAGGGCGGCGCTGGCCGCCCGCGCCGCCAGCGCGTAGCGCGCCCCCATGCTCCGCGCGCGGCTCATCACGATGAGCGCCATCACGCTGAAGGCGAGCAGCAGCGCGCCAGCGCGCCAGTCCTCGCGCAAGAGCAGCGCCAGGGCACCGAGCAGCAACAACCCGCTTCCAATGACCTGGATGACGAATCGCGAGAAGAAGTTCGCCAGGGCCGTGACATCGCCGTCAATCCGTTCAATGAGTTCACCGGGGGTATGGGCATGGTGGAACGACAGGTCCAGGTCCAGGCAGTGCGCCGCCAGGTCGCCGCGAAGCGCGTTCGTGGCGGACCAGCCCAGATTCTCCGCCACATACGTCTCCGCCACACGTACTGCCTGGCCGAGCAGCGCCACACCCAAAAAAAGCGCGGCGGCCCGTACCAGCACACTCACCGCGCCGCCAGCCTGCGCGGTATCAATGAAGTACCGGACGATCTGTGGGTTGAGCAGTTCCAGGCCGGTGATCCCCAGCAAGAGCGCGGCGAGCAGCGCCAGCCGGGGCCAGCGCGGCAGCAGATAGGCTCGGTAGAGTTGCCGGTATGGCGTATCCAACACGCTGAAGTCACTCCTTCTTGCCCGTGCGTGGGCAAACACACCTACGGCCACGTTGCGATGCAAGCATGGCTGACCCGCCGATCGCGACCGCTGGCACGCGCTGTATTGCGCGGCTGCGGCGCGTCGCCCGCACCACGCAGCGTGGTTCGAGCAGCGGTTATCCGGTTCGGGTGGTGTGTGGATCGCCGTGAGCGGCTTGTGAGGAGGTCGCGCTGAGGGACTCAGCGTAACCCGCGCGACCGGTACCTACCCAAAGAGGGCAATACGGCTAGCTGCCGTGCCCTGATGCCGCACTGGCAGCGGGGGACAAGCGCAGGCTACGCGACCTCGTCAACGAAGCACGTATTGACGGCGAGAGGCAAGGTTAGCGCCACAATACACCGTCCTTTCTGCCCGGGCTATCGCGATCGGCGCGGCTCTACACCTGTAGAACGCTCTGTTGTGTGACAGCGCCGATCGGCACCGAGCGCGCTCATTATACTGGCTGCATATCGCCAGTACAAGCAAGGGGATAGGGGATAGGAGATAGACCTCGCCACAGCACGGTGCTGGTAAGCAAGCACCGTCTTGACCAGAGGAACTATCCCCTATCCCCTACAAACTCGCATACACTATACTATTCAGTGCCGCCGGTGTCGCCAGTTCGCTGCTCGCAGGCACAAGCGCTGTTTTGCCAGCGGCTGCTGGCCTGATGGGTTTGCCACGACGAGAATGAGAGGGAGAAGGGAGGCATGGCGGTCCGCTGTCCGGGGTGCGCGCGCCTGGTGCCGCCAGAAGCAGGAATGTGCCCGCGTTGTGGCGCGGCGCTGACCGTGCCGCTGCGCCTCGCCTGGGTCGCACGGCTCTTCTGGGCCTGCCCAGCCTGTGGCGCCGAAGTGCCGCTGGCCTTGCATCAACCGCTTTTTGGCGCTGCCAGCATGAACTGCCGGGTCTGCCATGCCACCTGGACACTGCGAGGCGCTGATCAGCGGCTGACCCAGATTGACCCTACGACGAAACGCCCACTATCCTCGCAGCCGATTGAAAACTGGCTGGCCGCGTTGCCGGCCGCGTTCACCTGGCGGCAGTTGCCCACGCCGCAGTTACAGCTGTTGCCCGGCGAAAGCTGCTACGTGCGGGTTGACCGCACGGTGTTGCTCGCGCCCCGGCAATCGGTGCAGGGCCAGCAACCGCGCGGGCGGGTGGAGATTCTGCCGGGCATTTTCGAACGCATCGCCAACGATCCCCTTGGCCCCAGTCCATCCGCGCTGCCGGTGGTGGCGCGCGGGCCGTTTTTTGTCACCGACCGGCGCGTGGTCTTTCTCGGCAACCGCAAGCACGTCGAAGTACCGCTGCCGCGTCTCGACGAGGTCGAGGTGGACGAGGGCTTCTTGCTGCTGCACCGGGCGGCGCGCACCGACTCTTTCGGCTTCGCCACCGAGAACGCTGGGCGGGTGCGCGAAGCAATTCGGGCGATCAAAGCGGGCAAGCGCGCTGAACCGGCCGAACAGGCGAGCCGGGTGCTCGCCGAAGCGGAGGCGGCAGCGGCGGGGCTGGGCGGCGCGGAGAAGGGGATAGGGGATAGGGGATAGGGGTTCGCTATGGCGCGGTGCTTTTCACTTAGCGCGGTGCCGATGAGGGCTACCCCGGGTTGAAACCCGGGGCTACGGGCGAGACCCACTGCGTGGGTACCCCCCGCCACGAAGTCCCCTTCGAGGACTGGGGCCGGTCAACCACTATGCCAGCATCCAGCCCCGGCGTCACAACGAACCTAGTCCCGGAGGGACTGCGTGGCCGCAGCCCCTAGCCCCGGGTTTCAACCCCGGGGTACACTTCAGCAGCACCGCGCCCATAGTCAGCCACCGTGCTGACACAACCCCCTATCCCCTCAGTGCTCGGCGTGCGCGAACAGCCCTTCGCTCTGCATCCGCGCCAGGACGCGGTCGAAGGCTTCGACCGTCCGCTCGATGTCTTCGTCGGTGTGCGTGATGCTGAGGATGGCGCCCGCGCCATGCCAGAGGTCCATGCCTTCCAGCACCATACCGGCGTGCAGGGCCATCAGCAGGTCTTCGGGACCGCGCTGCTTGAGCACGGTCGCATCCACGCCTTCGGGGTGGGCCAGGTTCAGCGGCAGTTGGCCCGGATAGCGCGTGCCGATGACCGTGTTGACGATCGAACTCTCCCCATAGGCGAAGCCGGGCACGTCGCGGCGCACAAACGCCTCGTTGAAGCCGCGCTTGAGCGCGGTCGCCTGGCGCGCGGCGCGCTGTTGCGTGGCGGGGTCCGCCACCAGGCGCATGGCGGTGACGCCGGCGGCGGCGGAGAGCGGATTGGCGTTGTAGGTGCCGGGGTGGGCCACCTTCCGGGTCCGGTTCCAGGCCGGATCGTCCTTGAATTCGAGCAGTTCCATGATGTCGGACCGACCGGCGACCGCGCCGCCCGGCAGCCCGCCGGCCAGAATCTTTGCCAGCGTCGTCAGGTCGGGCGTGATGCCGGTGGCACCCTGGACACCGCCGGGCGACCAGCGGAAGCCGGTGACGACCTCATCGAAGATGAGCAGCACGTCGTGGCGCGCGGTGATGGCGCGCAGGCGGGCCAGAAAACCGTCGGGCAGCGGCACGGTGGCGTACGACGCGCCGCTCGGCTCCAGAATGACGGCGGCCACACCGTGGCCGGGCGCGGCCAGCGTGCGCTCCACGAAGTCGAGGTCGTTGTTCGGCGCAACCACCAGTGTGTCGAGCACGGCGGCGGGGACGCCGGGCGGCGGCTGATCGTACGGCGGCTGATTGCCGGGGATGGCGTAATCGTGCCAGCCGTGGAAGTGGCCGGCAAATTTCAGCACCCTGTCGCGGCCGGTGAACGCACGGGCCAGGCGCATCGCCAGCAAGGTCGCTTCGGTGCCGGACGACGTGAATTTCACCTGTTGCGCGGAGGGCACCAGCCGGTGGACCCACTCGGCCCATTCGATTTCGCGCAGGTGGCCGGTACCGTAATGCGTGCCTTTCCGCATCTGGTCAACGACCGCGTCCACCACTTCCGGGTGGCTGTGGCCGAGCAGCAGCGCGCCATGCCCCATCGCGTAACAGATCAGTTCGTGGCCGTCAACGTCCCACTTTTTGGAGCCGTGGGCCTGCTCGATATAGATGGGGAAGGGTTTGGCGTGGCGGACATCGTGGGTG
>DASUBC010000376.1:0-3884 GCA_035763465.1 Thermomicrobiales bacterium | reverse complement strand
GAGATTCTGACGCCCGATAGTTCGCGCTTCTGGGAAGTCGAACGCTGGGAGCCGGGTCGCCCGCAGGACAGCCTCGACAAGCAGCCGCTGCGCGACTGGCTCTCGGCTTCGGGCTGGAACAAGGAGCCGCCCGCGCCGGTGCTGCCGCCCGATGTGGTGGCGCGCATCGCGGATAAGTATCGCGTCGCGTATGAGCGGCTGACGGGCACAGGATAGTTGCAGGTTCCCGGTTGACAGGTTGCAGGTTTCTCAGACAGGCCCATGCGCTTGTCTGCAAGAACCTGGAACTCGCGAGCCTACAACCTGCAACCCGATTAACCAGGAGGGTATATGGAGGCCGCACAGGCCATACGGGAGAACAGCACAGAGCGCGTCTGGCTGGCGCATGTGTACGTGACGCTCAAGACGGTCGTCAATGATCCGCAGGGGCTGGCGATTGCCGAGGGACTGCATTCGATGGGGTATGAGGGCGTCGAAGATGTGCGCGCAGGCAAATACCTGCAAGTGCGCCTCCGCGCTGCCGACGAGGCGACCGCGCTGCGCCTGGCCGAGGAGATGAGCGATCGGCTGCTCGCGAACACCGTACTCGAAGACTACCGCTGCACGGTCGAGCCGTGCAGCGGAGTATAGGAGACAGGGAGGACACAGAGATCACAGAGAGGGAACGAGAGAACGATGATTAATTGTCTCCTCACCTTCGTTCCCTGTGATCTCTATGTCTTCTGTGGTTAATCCGTTCTCGCCGCACTGCAAACCACGTAAAGGGATGAGGAAGGGATGGCGGAGTACGATATCGCGATTGTGGGAAGCGGGATTGTCGGGCTGGCGACGGCAATGGAGCTGCTGGACCGGCATCCGCAGTTGAAACTGGCGATTCTGGAGAAGGAAGCCGCGATCGGGCAGCACCAGACCGGACACAATAGCGGCGTCATTCACTCGGGCATCTACTACACGCCCGGGTCGCTGAAGGCGAAACTCTGCGTCGCGGGTAAGCAACGGCTGATCGGCTTCTGCGAGGAGCACAGCATCACTTACGACCTCTGCGGCAAGGTCATCGTTGCGACGGATGAGGAAGAACTGCCGCGCTTGCAAAACCTCTATGAGCGTGGACTGGCGAACGGAGTACCGGGGCTTGAGATGATCGGCCCGGAGCGGCTGCGCGAGATCGAGCCGTACTGCGTCGGTATCAAGGCGCTTTACTCACCGACAACCGGCATCGTAGATTACACGCAGGTGGCGCGCAAGTATGCCGAGCTCGTCCAGGCGCGCGGCGGCGCAATTCTTACGAATCATGAAGTGGTCGGGATTGACCACCTTGATAGCCAGTACACGCTGCGGACCGCCGCTGGCGATGTGACGGCGCGCTATGTGGTCAGTTGCGCGGGCCTCTACTCCGACCATGTGGCCGGCATGAGCGGTGCGCCCGACACGCCGAAGATCGTGCCCTTCCGGGGCGACTATTACATCCTCAAGCCGGAGCGCAGCGGGCTGGTCAATGGCATGATCTATCCGGTGCCGGACCCCCAGTTCCCCTTCCTCGGCGTCCACTTCACGCGCCGGATGAACGGCGACATCTGGCTCGGCCCGAATGCGGTGCTGGCCTTCGCGCGCGAAGGCTATCGCCGGCTTGACTTCAACGCGGGCGAACTGGCCGAATCGCTCGGCTACAGCGGTTTCCGCGCGCTGGCGATGAAATACTGGCGCACAGGCCTGGATGAGATGTACCGCGATTTCAGTAAGTCTGGCTTCTTGAAGTCGCTGCAACGCTACATGCCAACCCTGCGCGCGGAAGACATGGTCCCGGGGCCGTCGGGCGTGCGGGCGCAGGCGCTTGGCACGGACGGCGCGCTGGTGGACGACTTCATCATCAATCACGAAGGCGGCACGCTGCATGTGCGTAACGCGCCTTCCCCTGCCGCGACGTCGTCGCTGGCGATTGGCGACATGATCGCCGATACGGTGGATGAAGCGTTCGCGCTGGCGTGATAGAGATTCTCCCCCATGCATACTTTGTGGTATAATATATGCGTAAGTCTCACAAAGTATGCATGGGGGATGCTGTGACGATTGCGAAAGTACAGGCACGGGGACAGGTGACAGTGCCGCAAGACATTCGCGAGGCATGTGGAGTCACGCCCGGTAGCAAGTTGTTGTTCATCCAGACAGGACCGGAGCGATTTGAGTGCCGGGTATTGCCAAAGCGCCGTTCGCTGCGCGAGGTAGCCGCGCAATATACGGTTGCCGGGGTCGCACCAGACCTCGATCAACTCCGCGAGGAGATGGCCGATGATCTTGTGCGCGAAATGGGGCTTGCGGAGCACGAGTCATGACCATCCAACTCGGATGGCTTGATACCAACGTCTTCGTTCACAACCTCTTCGACAACGATCCGCTTGCGCCACGCTGCCGCGAGATTGTAGACGCGCTCGAAGCGGGTACGGCTGAAGGCTGGATCGATATCACGGTCGTCCATGAACTCACGTATGCCCTGAGCCGATTCTCGCAATTTCCCAGTCGTCAGGCCGTTCACGATTACGTAGAAACCATATTACTGCGCGATAATGTCCATGCGGACGATATGGAGATGTTGCTTGATACGCTTGCTCGTTGGCTGACGGCGGGCGGCAGCTTCGTTGACGTCTGGCTCACCATTCGCGCGCAGCGCCGAGGGCTACCAGTTTGTTCGGCTAACCGGCGCCATTTCCCTGGCGTCGAAAATACCTTCTGACAAAGGAGCGCCATGAACTTCGGGGTGATTGTCTTTCCGGGCAGTAACGGCGACCACGATTGTTTGCACACTATCGGCGAGGTGTTGCGGCAGCCGGTGCGCGCGGTCTGGCACCGCGAGGAATCGCTGGCCGGTATTGATTGCGTGGTGCTACCGGGTGGATTCGCCTATGGCGATTATCTGCGCGCGGGAGCCATCGCGCGCTTCTCGCCGATCATGGCGGCGGTCGAGCGTTTCGTGCATGACGGCGGTCCGGTGCTTGGCATCTGCAACGGCTTTCAAGTGTTGACCGAGGCGAAGTTACTGCCCGGCACGCTGATGCGGAACGCCAACCTGGAGTTTCGCTGCCAGTGGGTGCAGGTTCGCACCGAGCGAACTGATACGCCCTTCACGAATGGCTTGCGGCAGGGCCAGATACTGCGGATGCCGGTCGCGCATGGCGAAGGCCGCTACTTCGCTGCGCCGGACGACCTGGCGCGCATCGAAGCGAACGGCCAGGTCGTGTTTCGGTATTGCGACGCGGCGGGTGACGTCGTGCCGGAGGCGAACCACAACGGCTCGCTCAACGCGATCGCTGGCGTCTGCAATGAGCGGCGCAATGTCGTTGGGCTGATGCCGCACCCTGAGCGTGGCGCGGAAGTGCTGCTCGGCGGCGCGGATGGCCGCGCGATTTTCGAGTCGGTGCTGGCGGTTTTCGCCAGCGCACGGTGAGAGCGACAGCGGGAGTCTCGCCGGCTGACGCCCCCGCCGCCGCCGGCCCAGCCTAACTGTGCCTGCCCGAGCGCCGGCCGTGACCCGGCCCCTGTGGTCCCATGCCGCCTTCGTTGGCGCTATCGAGTATCTGGTCTTCTGGCGGCGTTTCCTCGCGCGTCGCGGCCTGGCGGCGCATTGCTTCTTGTAACTTCTCGTCAACTTCTTCGGGGGTCTGGTACTCCTGTCCAGTCTCGTCCGGCTGGGTGTGTTCGTGCTCGAAGGGCATCTGTTTCTCCTTTGGCTACCGCCGCGCGACGCGGATGCGCAACGGTTCAGCATCGCTGGTTGCAACTTCCATACCGCGCTGGCGCCTGTCGTGAACGCTGGTCTTTGCTAGAATCCCCAGCGGGGACTGTCCGACCGCACGCGGCGGCAAGCAATTGAGGAGCATAGATGCCGGCAA
>DASUBC010000375.1:0-4345 GCA_035763465.1 Thermomicrobiales bacterium | reverse complement strand
ATGATGCCGAGGTTATGCAGCGCGCCAGCGATGCCGTGCGTGTCGTCCAGCCGCCGGCGAAGTGTCAGGCAGTCCTGATACAGTCGTTCCGCTGCGGTGTAATCCCCTTGCGCGCGGGCCAGGTTGCCGGAAACGTGCAGCAACATCGCCTGTTGCGCCGGAGTAATCGCTTCCGGTCCGGTGCTCACCTGGGCAAGTTCTGCAATCTCCGCCAGCCAGCGCCGCCCTTCGCTCAGGTGCCAGTGCGACGCCCAGAAGCGCCAGAGGACGGCCGCGAACCGGGTTGCCCTGGCCGCCTCACCGCGATCCAGGGTCCAGCGTAGCGCCGCGCGCAGGTTGGCGTGCTCATCCTCCAGCCGGTTCAGCCACGCCGCTTCTTCCGGCCCGACCAGGTGGGACTGCGCTTCTTCGACCAGGCGCAAGAAATGGTCGGCGTGACGCTGGCGCAGTGGCGGAAGATCGGCGCTAGCGGCAAGTCGTTCGCTCGCGTACTCGCGCACCGTTTCCAGCATGGTATAGCGCGGCGCGGGCGTGTTGCCAGCGGTGGTAGGTGGCGGCACAACCAGGCTGGCATCCACGAGCGCGACGAGGTTGTGGAGCACCGCGCCGTTTGGCGCAGCTGACGGGCCGCAAACTGCCTCGATAGCGGACAGCGTAAAGCCACCGGCGAAGACGGCCAGCTGGTGAAAGAGACTCCGCGCGCCAGGGTCGAGTAGCGCCTCACTCCAGGCGATGGTGTCGCGCAGTGTTTGGTGCCGCTCTGGCTGGTCGCGTGCCCCGCCTGCCAGCAACGGTAAGGCGTGGTCGAGCCGTGCCAGCAGTTCTGGTGGCGGCAGTATCTTGAGCCAGGGAGCGGCCAGCTCGATCGCGAGCGGCAGGCCATCCAGGCGGCGGCAAATCGCCGCGATCGTCGCCGTGTTCTCCAGTGTCAGGGCGAAATCGGGGATGGCGGCGCGCGTCCGCTGCTCGAAGAGCGCCAGCGCAGGCAGACGGGCCAGGTCGGTGGCGGGTGGCAGTGGCCCGGCAGCGGGCACGGTCAGCGGCGTCACCGCGAATTGCTGCTCGCCGCTGAGGTGGAGCGGTGTCCGGCTCGTCGCCAGAACTGTGACCTGCGGGCAAGCGGCCAGCATGTCCGCGACAAACGGCAGCGCCGCCAAAAGATGCTCGCAATTATCGAGCAACACCAGCATAGTCCGCGCGCCGATAAAGGCGGTGACGTTTTCGGCGGATGTGTGCCCGGCCCGGTCACGCACGCCCAGCGCCTGGACGAACGCATCGGGCACGAGCAGCGGGTCGTGCAGCGTGGCCAGCGCAACGAAGCAGACGCCGTCCGTGAAACGAGGCGCGACGCGAGCGGCCACTTCCAGCGCCAGCCGGGTCTTGCCGACACCACCAGGGCCGGTCAGTGTCAGCAGCCGCACGTCCGGTCGCATCAGCAGATCGGTTACGGCAGCCACGTCATCCGCACGCCCGACGAAGGTTGTCGTCAGCAGTGGCAGGACAGGATGTGAAGATGCTGGAGACGGCGCCGGCGGGCGCGGAGCCTGACGCGCCGACGCAATGAACCACGCGCGCTCGTCGCCGGCCAGTGCGAGCGCGTCGGCCAGCTGCTGCACCGTGTGGCGCTGGGGGCGCTGACGTGCGCCGCGTTCCAGCAGGCCGATGGCGTCGGCGCTCAGGCCGGCGCGCTCCGCGAGCTCTTCCTGCGTCAGGCCCGCCCGGTCGCGGAAAGCGCGGAGCAGGTCGGCAAAGGCTCGCTGTTCCGCTATCTTCACTGCTCCCCATTCCAGCCGCGTTTGTCGTCGCAGTTGTCGCGTGCCCTGGCACGATTTGTCAGGGCAATTGTACGGATTGTCCCTGGCTCTGGATGTCGGTCATGCCCATGATACGACACAGGCACAGCGATTGGAAATCGGCGTTGAACTGGCAGAAAGGACGGGACACAATGACGGCCGAGCAGAACAAAGAGGCGTTTCGCCGCCTGTTTGACGAGGTTTTCAGTGGTGGTGATCTGGCCGCACTTGACGAGCTGGTAGCCCCGGATACGGTAGAGAACCAGGCTGGTATGCAATCAGGCCGGGAAGGCGTGAAGCGCCTGGTGCAGATGCTGCGCGGCGCGTTCCCGGACCTGCGGTACACCATCGAGGATCTCGCCGCCGAGGGAGACAAGGTTTGGGGTCGCGTGACGGCGCGGGGCACGAACACCGGGTCATTCATGGGCCACCAACCCACAGGCAGGTCAATGACGATCACCGTAATTGACATTTGCCGCTTCGCGAATGGGCAGATGGTCGAGCATTGGGGCGTCGCGGACACGTTCGGCGCGCTCGCCCAGCTGCGCCTTATCCCGCGCCCGCAACCAGTGTCGGCGTAATTCAGTGGCGGCGCCCTGTATGTTGCAAGGAGGAACCCTATGTCTACGCTCGCTCCGAACCCCGCGATGATCAAGGCCGCCCTCACGGCGGTGTGGACTACTGGCGATTTCGGCCAGATCGCGCAATACGATACCGCGCCCGGCGAAGCCTTTGTGCAGCGCCTGGCCCTGGCGTCCGGCGAGCGCGTGCTCGATGTCGCCTGCGGCACCGGCAACTTCTCCCTGCCTGCCGCTCGTGCCGGCGCCCAGGTCACCGGCCTGGATATCGCGCCGAATCTGCTGGCGCAGGCGCGGGCGCGTGCTGAGGCGGCGGGGCTGGCGATCCAGTTCGACGAAGGCGACGCCGAAGCGCTGCCCTACGCCGATGGCGCGTTCGCGACCGTGGTCAGCATCTTTGGCGCGATGTTCGCCCCCCGGCCCGACCGGGTCGCGGCCGAACTCCTGCGTGTGTGCCAGCCCGGCGGCCGGATCGCCATGCTGAACTGGACGCCGGCGAGTTTCACGGCCCAGCTCGCCGGTCTCGTGGCGCGAATTCAGTCACCACCGCCGCACATGACCCCGCCGGTATTGTGGGGAGTCGAAGCCACCGTGCGCGAGCGGCTGCACGACGGCATCAAAGACCTTCATCAGGTGCGGCGGCCCTACACGCTCGCGTTTCCCTTCGGCCCTGGCGCGGCAGCCGACATGTATATCCGCTACCTTGGCGCGGTGCAACGGCCGTACGCCGCGCTCGATGCCCAACGACAGCCGGACTTCCGGCGCGACCTGGAACGGCTCATCGCCGAGAACAATCGCGCTGGCGATGGCACGACCCGGCTGGAAACGGAGTGCCTGGAGGTGCTGGCAATCCGCGCGTAAGGCGGCCCTCCCCCCTGGCTCGCCGGGGTACCCGCTCGGGGTACCGCGTAGCGGATCGCGCACCGGTCCCCTCTCCCGTCGCGAGGGGAGGGGATGCGAGCGTTAGCGAGCGGGGGTGAGGGCCGTCTCCCGGCTTAACCGCACGGCGCGAACGTGCCCTGCCAGATACAATTGCTTCGGGAACTGGTTGACCGCCGGCTCAGGAGCATTGCCGATGGCAGGAATTGACGAAGCGAATGGCTTGCAACTGGCGGACGGCCAACAATCGTTCCTGCGCGACGAACGGGTCGCGCGCCTGACGACCGTGAGCGCGGATGGTAGCCCGCACCTGGCGCCGGTCTGCTATCACGCGGTAGTCGCTGATGAGCGGCTGGTGGCGATTGACATCGCGCTGGACGAGAAACCGAAGCGCGTGCCGCCGGAGCGCCTGCGCCGTGTGCGGAACCTGCTCGCCAATCCGGCGGTCAGTCTGTTGATTGATCGGTACGACGACGCTGATTGGCTTCAACTTGCCTGGCTGCGCGTTGACGGCCAGGCGCGCCTGCTCCAGCCGGACGATGCCGCGCACGGTGAGGCGCTGGTTGGGCTACGCGCGAAGTATCCGCAGTACCGCGCGATGGCGCTGGAAGACCGTCCAGTGATCCGCATCACGCCGGCGCGCGTGACTGCCTGGGGCGCGTTGCCGAACGAGGCTGGGCCGGCGCCTCTGCCTGGCGGCCTGCCGTTCGCGGAACTGGTGCGCGCGCGCCGATCGGTGCGCCATTTCCGGCCCGACACGGTGCCGCGCGCAGTTGTGACCGACCTGATCGCGGCGGCAGGTTGGGCGCCGTCGCCGCACGGCCGTCAGCCCTGGCGCTTCGCGGTCATCACCAGCCAGGCGACGAAAGACGCGCTGGCCGACGCAATGGGCGAGACCTGGACCACACAGCTGGCGCTCGATGGGCAGGACGCCGCAACCGTGGGCGCGCGGCTGGAAGGCTCGCGCCGCCGCCTGCTGACCACGCCGGTACTGATCGTGCCCTGCCTCTATACCGCCGACCTCGATCACTACCCCGACCCAGCGCGCCAGGCGGCCGAGGAAATCATGGCGATCCAGAGTCTCGGCGCGGCCGT
>DASUBC010000374.1:0-5996 GCA_035763465.1 Thermomicrobiales bacterium | reverse complement strand
CGCAGCCGCATCGGCCCAGCCGCCAGCCCCGCCACCCGCAGCGCGGCGACACTCGCCGCGTCCCAATCGCTCTCCGCGTCAATCGCCGCGAAGCCCGCGCTCGCCGCCCACGCCGCCAGTTCAGCCAGCGACAATCCTTGCAGTTTCGGCGGGATGATGAAACTCAGGCGCATCGGTCGCTTCGCTCCTGGTTACAGGTTGACAGGTTACAGGTTGCAAGTTCGGGTCGGCTCGCGTGCTTGCTTACTAGCGACCACCTTGCAGACAAAAACTTGCAACTTGCAACCTGGAACTTGCAACTATCATCAAATCTCCGGCATCCTGAACTCGTCCCCCGTGTCGTGAATCCAGGCCGCCAGGCGGTCTTGCAGACGGCGGCGTTCGGCGGCGAAACGGGTGTTGTGGGCGAGGTTGACCTGCTCGTAGGGGTCGTCGCGCAGGTTGAAGAGCAGCCAGGGCTGGCCTTCCAGCACGCAATATTTCCAGCCGTCGCGCGTCACGACGCCGCGCCAGGGCCGGTCAATGCTGTCGCCGTGGCGCGTCGGCGCGACCAGTTGCAGGAACGCTGAGTCGGGTTCACTGCTCGGCTGGCCGTCGCGCAGGCGGTGAGCGGCGTAGTTCGTGCCCTCCATCCAGTCCGGCACGCAGAGGCCGCAGAGGCCGAGCGTCGTCGGCGCGACATCTACGTGATTGAGCGGGATGGGCGACTGCCCGAGGCGGTCGCCATAGCGCGGCAGCCGCCCACCGAGGATGAACGGCACGCGCAGCGATTCTTCCCACGGCGCGGTCTTGCGGAACTGGCCGTGCGAGCCGTGCAGGTCGCCGTGGTCCGAGAAAAAGACCAGGTGCGTGTCGCGGGCCAGGCCGGCGCCGTCGAGCGCGTCGCGCACCCGCCCCAGGTTCCAGTCGAGGTTTTCGATCGCCGCGTAGTAGCCGGCCAGGTCGCGGCGAGCGCGCTCTGTCACCCAGGCGACGTCCGGCACGTTGGGCCGCAACTGCACCGTACCGGGCGTGTGCCGCGCCATCCACTCGGCTGGCGCGAGGTAGGGGTCATGCGGCGGTTGCACGGAGAGAGCGGCGAAGAAGGGTCGAGGCCGACCCGCCGCTGCTTCCTGGCCACGCGCTTCGATATAGGCGATCAGCAGGTCGGTCAGCGCGTCGGTCTCGTAGCCGGGCAGGCGGCGGTGTGTCGCGTCCGCGCCCACGCCACCGTGGACCCAGCAGTCCCACTGGCTGTTGTTGTTCTCGTAGCCCAGCCACTCTTGAAAGTCGCCCCGCCGGTCAGGCGGCACGATATGCGCCGCCGCGCGTCCTTCGCGCTCGTGGTAGCCATCTACGTGCCACTTGCCGAAGTAGGCCGTGTGGTAGCCCGCCGCGTTGAAGGCCGTGGCGATTGTCGGCTGGCCGGACGGCAGCGGGTATTCGTGGCCCGGCACGCAGTGATGTGGATAGCGCCCGGTCAGCAACGAGCCGCGATAGGGCGAGCAGAGCGGCGTGCCGGCCACGGCGGCGAAGGAGAAGCCTTCGGCCGCCAGGCGGTCAACATGCGGCGTGTGGACGTTCGGATCGCCTGCATAGCCGGTCGCCTGCGCGCGGTGCTGGTCGCCGAAAACCCAGATGACGTTCGGGTGGGCCGACAATGCTTCTGGTGCGCTCATCCGGCCCACCGCTCCATTTCCGGCAGCGCCTCACCGTTCGCCGTCAGCCGCGCCAGCCGCCGCGCCTGGTCAACCTTCGCGCGCTGGTCGGCCTCCGCCGGGTCCACAATCACGCGCAGTCGCGCCTCGAAGTCCGCGAGCGTGGCAGCATAAGCCGGGTCTGGCGCGAGGTCGCGGCGCTCGCCGGGGTCGGCGGCCAGATCGAAGAGCTGGGGCCGGTAGCCGATGTAGTAGACATACTTCAGGTCGCCCAGGCGCAAGACGTAGTACGCGCCCGGCGTGCCGTGACCGTGGTATTCGCAGAAGACCTGCCGGTCGGGCTGGTCTGGCGCCGTGAGGATGGGCCAGAGCGAGTCGCCGCGCAGGTCGTCCGGCAGCGGCACGCCGGCGTTGTCCAGAATCGTCGGCGCCAGGTCGAGGAGCGAGACCGGCGTGTTGACGACGCGCCCCTCCGGCACGCCCGGCCCGGCCGCGATCGCCGGAATGCCGATGTCGCCCTCGTATGGCGCGCACTTCCACCACAGGCCGTGCTCGCCGAGCATCTCGCCGTGGTCGCTGACGTAGATGATGCGCGTATTCGCGGCCTGCCCACTCTGCTCCAGCGCCGCCAGCACCTGACCGACCTGTTCATCGAGGAAAGTGCAGAGACCATAGTAAGCGGCGCGGCAGACGCGCTGCTGTTCGGCCGGCACCGGCTCGTCCACGTCGAAGTGCCAGCGCAACTGCTGCACGACCGGGTGCAGCGTCGCCAGGTACTCCGCGCTGTTGTCGGGCAGGTCTATCTGGTCGAGTGGATAGAGGTTGAAATACTCCTCCGGCACGATCAGCGGGAAGTGCGGCGTAATCCAGGAGACGTAGAGCGTCCAGGGCTGCGTTGCCTGCCCGGCCTCCTGCGACAGCCAGTCCGCGGCGGCGGCGGTCACCGCGCGGTCTTGCTGGATCAGCCGCGACTCGCCAATACCAGCATCCATGGCCCGCTGGCGGCTGGCCGGACGCTTCGGCACGCGGTCGCGGAAGAGGCCGAGCAGGTCGCCTTTCTCGCCGCGCTGCTTGGCGAGACGCTGGTCGGCAAAGCCATCCGGCACGCCATCGCCGCGAAAGTCGAGTTTGCCGATCGTCGTGACGTGCCGCCCCGCCTCAGCCAGATACGCGCCCCACGACGGCGGCGTGCCTTCATACGGCCGCGCGTTGTCCCACGCGCCGATCTCATGCACGTAGCGCCCGGTCGCGAACGATGCGCGCGACGGCACGCAGAGCGGGCTGTTGCAGTAGGCGTTCGTCAGCCGCACGCCGCGCGCCGCCAGCGCGTCGAGATGCGGTGTCCGCACCAGCGGGTGGCCGTAGCAGCCGAGCATCCGGCGGTTGTGCTCGTCCGACATCAGCAACAGCAGGTTGGTCGGTTGCGCTGTGGTGTCCGTGTCGCTCATCATCCCCCTTTTCCCTCACCCCTGGACAGCCCTCACCCCCTGCCCCCCTCTCCCGCCTTGCAGGCGAGGGGGAACACTCGTCAGCGCATCGGCAGTTCCCCCTCGCCCGTGACACGGGAGAGGGGGCCAGGGGGTGAGGGCCGTCAGTCGCCCAGTTCAATCTCCTGGCCCGCCCGCGCCGAGGCGTAGATCGCGTCGGAGAGCCGCGCCAGGCGCACGCCGTCCACCGCCGGCACAGGCACTGGTCCCTCGCCACGTACGGCGGCGACAAAGCCACGCAGCAGCGCCCGGTGCGACGGTTCGCCGGCCGGAATCGCCTGCGGTAGTGTCACTGGCTGACCATCGCGCTCGGTGTAGAGTTCCAACTTCGCCGGGTTGTGACCGTAACTGGCGAGCAAACCGGCCTCGCTGCCGAGCAGATGAACCTGCCCGTCGTTGTCGGCGGAATGGGCGGCCCAGGCGACATCGAGATTAATCAACGCCCCGTTCGCGCACCGGATGAAGGCCGACACGCTGTCGTCCACATCGAAAGTCGTGCCGGTGTTGCGGTCAATGCCCCAGCCGCCCCGGCCAACGCCCGCCCGGCCCAGCCGGTCGCTCGTCACCGCGCTGACCGACCGCACCGCCGGCTCACCGGAGAGCCAGAGCGCCAGGTCGAGCATGTGCGAGCCAATATCGAGCAGCGCGCCGCCACCGGAGAGCGCGGCGGTGGTGAACCAGCTGCCGTACCCCGGAATCCCGTTGCGCCGCCACAACATCGCACGCACATGGTAAATCTCGCCCAGGCGCCCACTGCTGGTAAGCGCGTGCGCCGCCTGAAAGAGCGGCGTGTAGCGGAGGTGCAGGTCCACTCCCAGCAGCAGACCGCGCTGCTGGGCGAACGCGGCCAGCCGCGCCGCCTCGTCCGCGTTCCGCGCCATCGGCTTCTCGACCACCACATGGCAGCCCGCCGCCAGCGCCGCTTCCGCCACCGGCGCGTGCAGCGCGTTCGGCGTATTGACGATGACGACATCGAGCTCGCCGTCCTTCAGCATCGCCTCGTAACTGCCGTAGGCGCGCGGCACATCACTCGCCGCCGCCACCTCGCGCGCCCGCGCCTCGTTCGTGTCGGCGATGGCGACCGCCCGCGCGCCCGGAATCTCCGCCAGCGCCGGCAGGTTCATTTTCTGCGCCGCGAAGCCCGCGCCGACAATGCCAAAGCGTACCGGCTGGTCAGTCACACATACCTCCCTACTCTCTACTCGGCAACCCTCGCGGGTTCTCATCAAACGGAGTGACGTCGCTCGTAGCGATGGACCAGTCGAGCAGGCGGCATTCGAGTTCGTGTTGCACACCCGCGTGCTCCGGCTGACCGTGCAGATTATGCAGTTCGCGCGGGTCGGCGCACAGGTCGTAGAGTTCGCTGACGCCGCGCGGGCGGCGTACCAGTTTGTGCGTCGCGGTGCGGATCATCGTCGCGCGGCAGACGCTGTCCGGCACGTCCTGTTGCAGCCGCGTCTTGGGGTAATAGATATGCGATGGGTCGCGCAACGCCTGGTCGCCACCCGGATGCCCCTCGAAGCAGTGCGGCTCGTGCGGGTCGTAGCCCCCTTCGGCGAAGACCGCGCGGTCCGGGTCGCCCGCCGCGCCGGCCAGTTGCGGCGTCAGACTGCGCGCGAAGTGCGTGTGCCGCGCGGGAATCCCCGCCAGTTCCAGCACGGTCGGCATAAAGTCGAACAGCTCGATCGGCTCAGGCACCACATGGCCGCGCGCCCCACCCGGCACCCGCGCGATGAACGGCACGCGCGTCAGCGTATCGTCCAGCGCGCTCGGCCACTTCTCCACCAGACCATAGTCGCCCGCCCAGTCGCCGTGATCGGAGAAGCAGAAGACCGCCGTATCCTCGGCATGACCGGTCGCGTCGAGCGCGTCGAGCAGTTCGCCCAGCAGATAATCGCTGACGCCGGCCATACCTAGATAGGTCGCGTTGATCTGTCGCAGGGTCGCCTCATCGAGCCGGTCGAGGCCGCGCGTCTGGCGGATCAGCGTGTGAAAATCGGGCTTATTCGGCAGATCGGCCGGGCGCAGCGGCGGCACATCCGCCGGATCGATCCGGTCGTGCCAGCCCGGCGGCGCCCAGTAGGGGCAGTGCGGAAAGGTCAGCGGCAGGTAGATGACGAACGGCTCCTGGGGCCGCGACCGCAATAACTCGATCGCCCCGTCCACCTGGCGGAAATCGGGCAATTGCTCGATGCGCTCGGCCAGCGGCGGATAGAGAAAACTGTAGTAGCGCGGGTCGTCACGCTCATAGGGCGGCGCCAGCCGGTGCCCAGCCGGCCGCCCCACCGCGCGCGTCGCGCGGTCGCCCAGGCGGTAGTCGTCCACGCTGGCCGCGAAACTCTCGGGCGCTAGCAGATCGTTCTTGCCGCCCCAGTAAACATGATACCCTGCCGCCTTGAGGTATTTCAGCAGGTTTGGCTCGTCGGGCCGCAGCAGATGCCAGAGCGTGCGGTGCCCGCGCACATGGGGATACCACCCCGTCATAAAGGAGCACCGCGACGGACTACAGACGGTGTGCTGCACATGGCACTGGTCGAAGCGCGTGCCCTCAGCGGCCAGGCGGTCCATATTCGGGGTCGGTGCGCTGGGATGACCGTAACAGCCAACACTCTCGGCGCGCAGTTCATCGGGAATGAAGAAGACAAAGTTCATCGGTGGCCCCCCCAGCCCCCCGCTGCTGGGGGGAGTCGCTTCTTCACTGCTTCACCGCGCCGGCGATGCCCTCGATGAAGTAGCGCTGGAGAAAGAGGAAGACCGCGATGATCGGCACTAGGCTGATCGTCGCCGCCGCCGCCATGCCGCTCCAGTCGGTGAAGAACTCGCCCTGGAAAGCGTAGATGCCGACCGCCAGCGTCCGCAGGTCCGGCCGCGA
>DASUBC010000373.1:0-13456 GCA_035763465.1 Thermomicrobiales bacterium | reverse complement strand
ACGCCACGGTCGTCTGGGAAGATGACGTCGTGCGTGTGTACGAGCGGGCGAGACAGTAGGGGATGGTAGGGCGCTAGTCACCCGGCGTCGGGCCGGAGGCTGGCAGGCAACCGGCCGGCTGGGGTGATGGGGCATAGCGATAGACGCCGTAGTAACTCTGCAAGGTCCAGTAGAGCTCGCGCAGGCGGTAACGCCCACTGATCCGCTGTAGGGGCACAGTATCGCGCAGCGGCCAGCACTGGTCCCGCATCATCACGATAATCGGCAGCGCCTCGGTATCGTTCGGGTCTACTGCTGTGCCCAGCCTGGTCAGGTCGCCAGCCGGGTCGTTCGACGTCGTGTGCGGCACATTGGCGAGCGTCAGCAGGACATCAACGATTTCGCGGCCGTCCGCGCCGTCGCGCAGGTTGATTTTGGACATGTTGAAGTCCACCAGCACCGGCGTGCGCGGGCCGCTATTCGCCTTGATGAAGGCGATTGTCGCCAGGAACGACGCGTTGTCGGGGTCGAGCGACGCTTCGTGGGTGTAGTAGCGGCGCAGCGGCACGATGGGGTAGAGCACCAGGGCGATGAGCAGGGCCGCCGGGAGGACGGTCGCGGCGTCACGCAATGCCAGCCCCTGCCAGCGGTGCGGAATCACCGCCAGGAACCAGCGGGCGATGGCCAGGGCCGCCGCCGCAATCGCGATTTCCAGCAGCGGCAGGAGGAAGGCGACATAGCGGCCAGTGACGAGATAGCGGTCACCTTCCACGCCGTAGGCATGGTTGAAGTAGGGCATGATCGCCGCCGTGCTGACCAGCGCGAACGCGGGCAAGTATTGCCCACGACGCACGAGCAGCACCAGACCGAGCAGGCAGAGCAGCGCCATCAGCGGAAGGTACGGCGACGTCAGGTAGTGCAGGTACCGCTCTGGCAGACGAAAGGGATTGCTGATCATCCGCGCCAGTTCGAGCAACAGGTTGACCAGATTATGCTGGTACGTCGCCCCGGTCGGGTGCGCGACGAAGGCATAGTCGCGCCCTTTCATGCGGTAATAGCCCGCCAGGCCATTTCGCAGGTTGGCGATCAGCAGCGGGCTATACGCCACCAGCGCGGCCAGCGCCGCCAGGTACGGCCCCGGCCGCCGCAACACGGCCCACGCCCGCCCGCGCCACAGCGCCACGACTACGACACCCAGGAGCGCGGGCGCCAGCACCACTACGCCCAGATGGGTGCCGACCGCTACCCCGTACGCCAGGCCCGCCAGCGCCCACCAGCCGGTGGCGGCGCGCGGTGGGGCGGTCGTCGCCGCCCGCAGCGCCCGCAGAAGCGCCCAGCAGGCGAGGGTGGTGTAGACAGGGGTGGTCGAGTTCTGCCAGGCGACATGGCTGTTGACGACGATGTGCTGCGGCAGCGTGGCGAGCAGCAACCCGGCCAGCAGGCCGACTTCCCGCCCGGCGAGTTCCTTGCCCACGAGGTAGGTCAAGACAACCGTCAGCGCGCCAATCAGGAGGACCAGCAGCCGGGGCAGCAGCACATGCGGGCCGAAGAGTTTGAGGGCGGCGGCGAGCAGATAGTGCTGGTACGGCCCCATGTAGGAGACCTGCGAGGTGAGGGGGAACGCATCGCCGTGGGCGATTTGCAGCGCCCAGTGGATTTCGCCGATTTCGTCGGTGAAGTGGGGCAGGCGCAGCAGGTACGGCCACCGCGCTATTGCCGCCACCGCGAAGAGCGCGCCGAGGAGCAGCGCTTCGCACCACGGCGAACGCCAGCGAGCCAGCCAGCGTTCGTGCTGTCGCGACCGTCGCTCGCGCCGCGTGCGCGCGGCGGCCACACGCGCCGGTCGCGTCACGGTCGCCGTGCCAGCCACTGTCACCTCCTCGTTCGCCTGCTCGTCTGCCCGGCGCGCACGACCCCGCGAGCGTGAGAACGCCGGCGCGGCACCGTGGGGAACCAGGGGCAAGTATAGGGAGGGGGTCCGACAGGCACAAGGCGAAACCCGCCCACGGGCGGGTTTCGCCAGTTCGCGCTGGTTGTTCCTGGCTGGAAAAGGACTACCGGGCCGCCGGCGTGGGCAGGCGGAGCAAATTAATGACGGCGTCAACGCCTTCGATACCTTTGATCCGCTTCTCGATTTCGGCGATTTGCTCCTGCTTGTCTACCGTGCCGCGCACGTAGACGACGCCGTCAACCGTATTGATGTTGATCTGGCCCTTCGGCACGCTGGTGTCGCTGAAGAGCGCCTGCTCGACCCGGCTGTTGACCGCCTGGTCGCGCGCTGCCGCATCGTCGTCACCGCCGAACGAGCCGGCCGCGCCCATGATGCCCTGGCGGCGCTCCCCGCCTTTCTCCGGATCGAAGAGATAGGCGACCGCCGCGCCGAGGACCGCGCCGAGCAACAGCCCGAGCCAGAAGCGGCCCTTCTTCCCACCACCTGAGCCGGTATTGAGCGATTTGAATTGTTCCAGCAACTGGTCTTGCTTCTCCTGGACCTGCTGCTGCAAATCGTCGAGCGTATTCCCATTGCCGCGCGAGAAGACCGCCATGGTTCCTCCTTACTTTCGCGTGAGCGCCTGGTTTCCAGCGACGCGCACCCCACCGATTGTGTGTTGTCACCAACCAGAGCAGCAATCATCGAACTATACCGGCGCACCAGCGCGCCGGCTGCGATGTGCATCGTAGCAAGGACTATACCAGGAAGCGTGCGGCGCGGAAAGTGGCGGGCAGGGAGTGAGCAGAGAGTTGGTGGCCCCAATCGTGCGGGGAGGCGCTTGAGAGCGATTATGGGCACTGCAACCGCGTAGACGAGTGTGCGTTTAACCGGAGATGAAGACGCCGCGAGGCCGGCAAGTATACATTTGGCGCCAATTCATTCGCTGGCGCGGCACCGAGAAGGCGCGTAGAATAGCGACATGGCGCAAGTACATGTAGTCATCGTCAACTATCAGACTGCCGGTTTGCTCCGGCAGTGCCTCAGTCACCTTTGCAGCAGCGAAACGGCGTACCCCTATACCGTCACCGTCGTGGACAACGGCTCCGGCGATGAAAGCGCCGCGCGGGTGTGCGCCGACTTTCCACAGGTCGAACTGCTGGTTGCGCCGCGCAATCTGGGCTTCGCGGGCGGCAACAACCTGGCCTTGCAGCCCCTACTCGGCCGCCTGCCGGCCGGCGCGGCGCGCGAGCATGAGTACGTGCTGCTGCTGAATACCGATCTCTTTGTCGCGCCCGACACGCTGCACGTCCTGACCGGCTTTCTGGAGCGGCACCCGCGCGTCGGCATTGTCGGTCCGCGCGTCAACAAGCGCGATGGCTCGCTCGACCTGGCCTGCCGCCGCAGTTTTCCTACTCCGGCGAACGCCTTCTACAAACTCTTCGGCCTGGCCCGGCGCTTTCCGCACCATCCCCGGTTCGCGGCGTACAATCTGACCCACCGCGACCCCGACGAACTGACCGAGGTGGATGCGGTCGTCGGCGCGTGTATGCTGGTGCGGGTGGCGGCGATTGACCAGGCGGGGCTACTGGACGATCGGTTCTTCATGTACGGCGAAGACCTCGACTGGGCCTACCGCATCAAAGCGCGCGGCTGGCGGGTCTTTTATTGTCCGTTCACCCGCGTGCTACACTATAAGGGGGCGACGAGCGCGCGGCAGAGTGGCCGCATGATCGTCGAGTTCTACCGGGCAATGTACCTGTTCCACCGCAAGCACTACGCGCCGTGCCTGGCGCGGCCGGTCAACTGGATGGTCACGGGCGGCATCGTGGCGCGGGGCAGCCTCGCGCTGACCACGAATGCATTCCGCCCGGCGGAAAAGAAGCGAGTGGCCTGATGCGATTGCGCTGGGTCAGCACGGCGTGCGCGCCGCTTACGGGGGAGCGGGCACGATGAAGGTACTGCCACGCCGCCCGATCGACATCGCGCGCGAGCACGAGGCTCCCGACTGGCATCCGGTGCTGGGTCGCGCGGCGATCAAGCGCTGGCTGAATATCGCCGTCGTCGCCACGAGCGCGCTGGGCGATGTGCTGATGATCATGCTGGCCTTTGTCATCGCCTACCGCCTGCGCGCCCAGATTGACCTTTTCAGCACCTTCGCGCCGCCCAGTCGCGACACCAACGAAATCATCCTGGCCGTGCTGCTCGCCGTGCTGCTCCTGACGTTCAACCTGTCGGGGCTATACAGCCTGCGGCGCGGCGTGTCGCGCATTGACCAGTTCTACCGCATCAGCACGGCGGTTTCGATCGGGCTGGTGCTCTCGATCGCGCTGAACTCCTTCCTGCTCGGCAACCGCTTCATCTACTCCCGGCAGATGCTCCTCATCGGCTGGGTGCTCTGTATCGGGCTGGTGACGGCTGGCCGCTTCGTGCATAGCGAGGCGGTGGGGCTGCTCCGGCGGCGGACGGCGGCGCGCGACCGCTTGCTGATCGTCGGCACGGGGAAGACCGGGCGGCTGGTGCTGGAGACGATCCAGCGTTCCCCCTGGCTCGGCTACGAGGTGGTGGGCTTCCTCAACCACGCCGGTGGGAGAAACGGCGTCGGAGACGAGGAGGAGATTGCCGGCGTGCCGGTGCTGGGCGACGACCGCGAGTTGCCGCTGCTGACGCGCGCCCATTCGGTTGACGAGATCATCATCGCGCTGACCGGCACGCCGCATGAAGAGGTGCTGACGCTGGCGCAGCGCGTGATTGACCAGCCGGTCAATATCAAGGTCTATCCGGATACCTTCCAGCTGCTGACCAACAACGAACTCAGTTTGGACGATCTCGGCGGCCTGCCGATGGTCGGCGTCCGCAATGTCGCGCTGCGCGGCTGGAACCGGGCGCTGAAGCGCGTTATGGACGTGCTATTGAGCGCGCTCATTCTGGTAGTGATTTCGCCGATGTTGCTCGTGCTGGCGCTGGCGATCAAACTCACCTCGCCCGGCCCGGTCTTCCACTTGCAGGAGCGCGTCGGCCGCGACGGGCGCTCGTTCCTTTGCATCAAACTGCGCTCGATGCCGGTCGGTGCGGAGGCCGAGACCGGGCCGGTCTGGGCCACGCCGGACGACCCGCGCCGGACCAAACTCGGCCGCTTCATGCGCCGCTACTCGCTGGACGAGCTGCCCCAGTTCATCAATGTGCTGCTTGGGGAGATGAGCATTGTCGGGCCGCGTCCCGAACGGCCGCTCTTCGTCGAGCGGTTCCGGCGATCAATCCCCGGCTACGAATACCGCCACCACGAGAAGGCCGGCATCACCGGCTGGGCGCAGGTGAACGGCTTGCGCGGCAATACCTCCATCGAGGAACGGACGCGCTACGACCTGTACTACGTCGAGAACTGGTCGCCCCTGTTCGACCTCAAGATCATCCTCAAGACCATCTGGCTGGTCATCCGGCCGGACGGCAATGCGTACTGAGGATTCGGAAAACCGCCAAGGCGCCAAGGAGACGCCAAGCGCGCCAAGAGATTTCGTTATTTTCTCTTGCTCCTGGCGTACTTGGCGTCCTCTTGGCGTCTTGGCGGTTCACTCCCCGGAGCGACGATGACGAACGACCTAACACACTTCAATGCGAGCGGGCGCGCCCGCATGGTAGACGTGGGCAGCAAGGAGGCGACGCACCGCATCGCAGTCGCGGGCGGCACGGTGCGGATGGAGCCGGCGACGCTGACGCTGATTCGCGAGGGGCGGGCGGCGAAGGGCGATGTGCTGGCCGTGGCGCAGGTAGCGGCGGTGATGGCGGCCAAGCAGACCCACCAGATCATTCCAATGTGCCACCCGCTGTTGCTGACCGCGATTGACTGCGCGTTCGACTTCGGCGCGGATGGGCGCAGCATCGAGATTACCACGCGTGTCGAGACACGTGGCCAGACCGGCGTCGAGATGGAGGCGCTGACCGCCGTCAGCGCGGCGGCATTGACAATCTACGACATGGTTAAGGCCGTTGACCGCGCGATGACGCTTGACGACATCCGGCTGCTCTACAAGAGCGGCGGCAAGAGCGGCATATTTGACCGCGCCGCTGGCGCGGAACCCGGCCAATGAGCGCCGGCGAGACACGCTGGAGCGGCGCGGTCGCCGCGTACGAAGCCTATCTCGCTACGCCGCTGGGACGCCTGCGCGACGAACTGGCCTGGCGCTACACCCGCGCGGCGCTCCCCGACCCCACCACCGCGCCGCTGGTGCTCGACGCCGGCTGCGGCCCTGGCCGGCTGACCGCGCGGCTTGCCAGCGACGGCTATCGCGTGCTGGCCCTCGACCCCACGCCGGAGATGCTCGACCAGGCGCGCGAGCTGGTTGCCGGTCTCGGCGCGGCATCGCAACGGGTCACGTTCCTGGCCGGCACGACCACCGACGCGGTCGCCCAGCTCGGTCCGGCCAGCGTGGACGCGGTAGCCTGTCACAGCCTCCTGGAGCATGTGCCCGATCCGGCCGCCGTGCTGCGCGAGTGCGCGGCGCTGGTGCGGCCCGGCGGCGTGGTGACGTTGCTGACGGTCAACCGCTGGGGAGAGGCGCTGCGCGCCACCTTCGTGGACCGGACGCCCGATGCTGTGCTGGACGCCCTGCGCCACCAGGACGTGCCGGAGCAACTCACCGGCCACACGCGCCGGCTGGGTGAGCCGGCCGCGCTGGCGGCCATGCTGGCCCAGGCCGGCTGCACCGTGACCGCTATGCGCGGCGTGCGGGTGCTGGCCGACTATCTGCCGGAAGCCACCTACGACGAATTGCTGGCGCTGGAACTGGCGCTGACTGCGACCGCGCCGGACGCCTTCGCCCAGGTCGGCCGCCACCTGCATATCGCCGCCCACAAGACCGCGTAACGGCGCGGCGGCTATACTGTGCCTCGTCGCGCGCACCAGCGCGTGGCCGAGAGCAAGGCGGCGCTGTGCCGCGAAGGAGTACAGGTCATTGAGCACGAACGCCCAACCACAAGAACAGCAGACCGCGTCGGGGCTGCGCTACGTTGACTATGGCGGCGGCGACGGGCCGGCGGCGAAGGCGGGGGACCAGGTCACGGTGCATTACACCGGTACGCTGGAGAACGGGCAGAAGTTCGACAGTTCGCGCGACCGCAACGACCCGTTCCGATTCCCGCTCGGCGCGGGCCGAGTTATCAAGGGCTGGGACGAAGGTGTGGCCGGGATGCGCGTCGGCGACAAGCGCCGGCTGATTATTCCGAGTAACCTCGGCTACGGCAGCCGGGGCGCGGGTGGCGTCATCCCGCCGAACGCGACGCTCATTTTTGACGTCGAGTTGCTGGGTATCAACTAACCCGCCGGCCAAACCGGTCGCGCGCAACAAGTGCTGGCGCACCATAGCGGTGCGCCAGCACTGCGTTCGCAAAACTCTTACACTTTCCTGGTTGGAGTTTCATAGCGTCGTGGCATAGTACACCTGAGAGGACCGCTGCCGATTCGTCCACCAGGAGAGCCATTCGTGCGACGCCGTTTCCTGCTTCACCTGGCCTGGCTCGCGCTGCTGCTACCCATACTCGCGGCCTGCAACCGCCCAGGCGCGACGACGAGCAACCCGGTCACGACAACGGGCCTGACCACGCCGGCCAGCTCGACGCCCACAACGACCACCGTGTCAGCCGCCACGACCACCGCGAGCACGGCAACCGCCGGCGTGGCCGCGCCAGCGACAACCCCTGTCCCGTCACCACGCCCCGCCGCCACGCCAACGACGAAGACGGTGCTGCCGCCGGCCCAGATAGCCCCCGGCGAAATCACGCCAATCACGACGCCGGGCGCCGAGCCGCCCGCGCCCACCGCCGCGCCGACGACTCCAGGCGCCGCCGCGCCGACGCCAACGGCCGCGCCGCGCCGCGCCGCAACCAGGCCAGGGGCCGGCGTGCCCACGCCTCAGCCAACCGCGACGACCACGCTCGTGGTACAGGCCAACGCACAGCACGGCCAGATATTGACCGACGCCGCCGGCCTCACCCTGTACACCTACGCCAAAGACCCGCCGAACACGAGCGCCTGCGTGGCTGCCTGCGCGCAGACCTGGAAGCCGCTGCTGACCACCGCCACGCCGACCTTACCGCCAGGCGTCCCTGGCACGCTGGGCACGCTGGCGCGCGCCGATGGCGGCCGGCAAGTCACGTACAACGGCCGGCCGCTCTACACGTATGTGCGCGACACCAGACCGGGGCAGGCGCAGGGTGACGGCGCGGGCAACGGCGCGTGGCACATCGCGACCCCGGCCGCGCCGTAGCGCGCCGGCGTCACTCCGCTGTACACAAGGGCACAAGGCTGTCGTACATCAGCCGCGCGGCTTGCCGCGCCGGCATCGCCCACAGCGCCTCGTTGAAGAGTTCGATAGAGAAGTAGCCGGTGTAGCCGTGCCGCTCGATCTGCGTGAAGAGAGCGCGCAGGTCGAGGCAGCCCTGGCCGGGCAAGACACGGTCGCTGTTGGCGTGCGACAACTCGCCCGGCTTGTCGCGCATATCGTCCACATGAACGTGTGTGATGCAGGCGATGTTGGCCGCGTTCAGTTCGGCGAACTTCGTGGGCGTGCAGTGGTAGTGCGCGGGGTCGAAGAGGACGCCGACATTCGGCACGCCCGCGCGACGTGCAACTTCGGCGGCGGTGCGTAGCGACTTGACCAGCGGCGACCAGTTGAACTCAATCGCCAGGCTGACGCCGGTCCCCGCGATACGCTGGGCGACGGTGGCGAATGCCGCCGCCAGTTCGCCGAGCGGATCGGCGGGAGCCGTGCCCACAGCGGGGCCATCCGTGCCGACGACCAGCACCGCGCCGCCCAGTTCGGCGATCAGTTCGGCGTTCTCGACAATCAGCGCGTGGTTCTGGTCGCGCTCCGCCGGCGGCGCGAAGGCCAACAATGGCGTCTCGAAGCCGCCGATGCAGCGGAGGCCGTGGTCGTCCAGCAGCCGGCGCACGGCGGCGCGGCGGCGCCCTTGCGCCAGGTAGTCCTTGACGTGAGCGAGCCGGAACTCGACGTTGACGAAGCCCGCCTCCTGATAGGCCGCCAGACATTCTGCCAGGCCCGCCTGGCGCGTCGAGACTGAATTGATCGCCAGTTGCGAACGCTTCATCCGCCCTGCTCCTGCTTGAGCCGGAGGTAGTCTCTGGCGATGTACAAATCCTCCAGCGCCTCGGCTGCTTCGCACGGCGGTTTGCGCTCACCACGAATCGCGGCGAGGAAGTTCAGCGCCTGCTGGCGCATCGCGTGGACTGGCGGCAACTGCGGCACGATCGTCTCCGGCGCCGCGCCCTGGCCGGGGTCGCGGTAGAACTCGACTCGCCCGGCCTGGTTGTAGGCCAGGGGCGCGGGTAGCGTCAGTTTCACGTAACCGTGCTCGAAGGCGACCAGCGCGGACTCCTGCCAGCCGAGCGTCGTGGTGTAGGGCGACAGCTCAATCGTGCCCGCGACGCCGCTGTGGCTGCGAGCCACCAGCAGCACGCCCGATGGGTCGGCGTAGGTGACGGTGTACGGTTCGCCGAAGAGATGGCGCAGGAGGTTGACCTGATGGATGTAGTAGTTGACAAAGACCGTATAGGCGCGGTAGGTGTCCGCGTCCATATCAGGCGGTGGCGGGTCCGTCGCCAGCGCGAGCGGCGGTTCGTCCGTGCTGACGAGGTCGTTGAAGCCGCCCGCGATCCAGTCGCCGGCCGGCATCAGGATACGCACGTAGCGGAGCGCGCCCAGGTCGCCGCTCTGCCGGAGCCGGTCAAGTTCGGCTCTGGCGGCGCTGGTCGCCGGATCGCTGCGCTTATGGTAGCCGACCATGTGCCAGGAACCGGCGTCCCGCAGCGCCGCAACCAGGCGCTCCCCGACCGCGATGGACGCCGCCAGCGGCTTCTCGGTGAAGACCGGGATACCGGCCTGGTAGAGCAGCGGCAGCAGTTGCCCGTGGCGCTGAAACGGCTGCGCCGCGACGATGCCGTCCAGTTGTTCGCGCGCCAGCAGCTCTTCAGCGGTGGCGTATACATGGGGTACGCCATAGCGCCGCGCCACCCGCTCGCGCAACTCCGGCTGCAACTCGGCGAGCGCGACCACCTGGCAGCCGGGCAGCGAGGCGTAGTTCCGCAAGTGGGCGGCCTGGCCCATCCGCCCCACGCCCACGAACCCGATCCGCACCCGCTCCGCGCTCATCCCCGCTCCTCATTGCCGCGACAGATGACCGTGCCACGATACCCACCGCGCGACAATGTTGCAAGACGCCATGTAACTGTTCAGACTCGGTGACTTCCTGGTGGTGGCCCCGGACTGAAGTCCGGGCCTGGACACGCTGGCGCGTGAACGAAATCCGCTGCGCGGATTGTGATCCACCGACGTATGTGCTGCCGCCAGCCTCTCCAGCCGCCAGTCCGCGCAGCGGACTTCGGTCACCCGCAGGGTGCCCAGGCCCGGATTTCAATCCGGCGCCACATCCAACAAGTCCCAAATGTGAACTCCTACGACACCCTGCGCCAGCGCCATCTCTGCCGCAGATGTGCTACAACAAGGCGCGGCCAGGCAGCGAGCAGCAGGAAGGGAGCAGACCGATGGACCACGCGCAACGCTTCGTCTTCGCGAGCGGCGACCCGCTGGAGGAGAGTATCCGCTGGGCCGTCGCGCATGGCTTCACCCGCGTGGACTTCAACGCCGATACGCCCGTCAACTACCCCGCGACCTTCACGACCGCGCGGACGCGGCTGGTGCGCGACCTGCTGGCGCGGCACGGCGTTACGCTCGGGATTCACACGCTCTCGGCGGTCAATATGGCCGAGATTTCGCCGGTCATGCACGCCGCCGCCGACGCGTATCTTCAGCAGAACTTCGACCTGGCGGTCGCGCTCGGCGCGTCATACGTCATCTGTCATGGCGGCTTCCACTTCGGCCAGGACCGCGAGGCGCGCTTCGCGACGTCGCTCGACCGGATGCAGCGCGCGGCCGGCTGGGCCGAGGAACGGGGCATTGACATCTACTTCGAGAACCACAACAAGGAACCAGACGAGGCCGAGATTCACTACCTGCCGCGCGACGTGGCCGAGACGCGCCGGTTCTTCGCCGCCATCCAGTCGCCGCGCTTCAAGTGGGCCTTCAACGTCGGCCACGCCTATCTCGTCCCCGACGGCTTCGACGGCTTTCTCGACGCCTTTGGCGTGGCGAATATCGGGCAGGTGCGGCTCAACGATACGCACGGCCGCTACGAGGAACATCTCATTCCCGGCGCAGGCATCGTTGATTTTCCCCACGTCTTCCAGCGCCTGACCGCGCTTGGCTACACCGGCCCCTTCACGCTCGACTTCGGCACGGCCGAGGACCGCGCCGCCTGGCGCACGACGTTCGCGGGTGAGTTGCAGGTTGCAGGTTGACAAGTTGACGGGTTACAGGCTGCAGGTTGCAGGTTACAGGTTTCTCTGGTGGGCGCATCCGCTTGTCTGAAGAAACTTGCAACTTGTCAACCTGCAACCTGCAACAACGTTACGCCCGCCACGCCCGCCCGTAGTCAATCCGCTCCTGAATTGGCGGGTGGCTGTAGAGCAGGTATTTCACCAGGGCGGACGGCTGGGGGTCGGCCAGGTTCAGCCGGCCCAGTTTCTCCATCGCGCTGACGAAGGCGGCGGCGTTGCCGGTCAGTTCGAGCGCATAGCGGTCGGCCGGGTGCTCGACGAGGTTGCGCGAGATGGCGTTTTGCGCTGGCATCAGGACGAGCGAGACGCCGCCGAGCAGTAGCGCGAGGAGCGGCAGCGCCGCGATGTCGCCCGCGCCTGCCTCCACGTCGAGGTCGAACCGCCGGCCATAGCGCGCGATGAGCGGCCCGGCCAGGCGCTGCACCAGCCAGGCGCTCAGGGTCGTCGTCAGCGCGCCCAGGCCGATCAGTTTCCAGATGTCGCCGTGTACCTGATGTCCCAGTTCGTGCGCCAGCACAACCTCGGTCTCGTCCGGCGTGAACTCGTTCAGCAGCGTATCGGCCAGGACGATGCGCTTAGTGCGGCCGAGACCGGCGAAGAAGGCGTTCGCCTTCGCCGTCTGCTTGCTCATGTCCATTTGCAGCACGTCCGAGACGGTCACGCCCTGCGCGGCGGCCAGCCGCTTGATGCGCTCGGCGAGCGCCTGGTCGGCGACCGGCTCGAAGCGATTGAAGAGCGGTAGGATGAGCACCGGCGCCAGTTGCGCCAGCACGATGGTGAACGGCACGGCCAGCGCCGAGAGGATGGCCCACCAGCCGCGCGGGTAGCGGCGGATCACCCAGTTGATGCCCTGCGCGAGCGGCACTTCGAGCGCCAGGCCCACGCCCAGCCCCTTCGCCTGCTCGACGGCCCAGGCGCCGCGCGTCTGGTGCGAAAGGCCGTAGCGGTGTTCGACGATGTAGCCGCTGTAGTAGGACAGCGGCAGCGATGCGGCGGTCGAGGCCAGCGTCGCGGCGACCGTATAGGGCATCGCCGGCCCCAGCCGCGCGGGCGCGACCCGCTCCGCACGCCGCCGCAACCAGCCGGAGAGTCTGGTCGCCAGCGCCACCGCGCTGGTCGCGCCGGTCCAGGCCAGGCCGGCCAGCAGAAGCCACTGGCGCTGCCGGTTGTAGCGCACCGCGCGCTCGCGCGCCGCGTCATCGTCGTAGAGTGCGCCGCCGCCATTGCTCGCCAGCGCGACACCACCCAACCGCCGCAAGCCCCGTGTCATTGTCGCCTCCTCGACCGCACTCACCGCCACTGTCGCCTGGACAGTATAGGGGATAGGAGCGGGTAGCCTGGCGGGATGTGGCCCCGGATTGAAATCCGGGGCCACCACCAGCAAGCCACCGCCCATCACCAATCCCGCGCCCCACCCGCCAGGCCACCCATTCCGAACAATTCCTCTATCCCCTATCCCCGACAAAGAGCGCTGTCGCGTGCTCGCGCTCGGCGGTCGTGCGCGCGGCGGGCAGGTGGCGCAGCCGCCAGGCGGCGAGCGCGCAGCCGGCCCACAGCGCCAGCAGGCCGTAGGCTTTGTAGGTCAGGACGAGGCGAATTGCGCCGTCGTGCGCGCCGGCTGTGCGCCAGACATCGCGCTCGCTGCCGAATGGCACGAGCAGCGCGGCGAGGGCGAAGAGCACGACCGTGGGCCAGCCTAGGCGCTCGCGCGCCAGCGCCGCCGCCAGCACCGCCAGCGGCAGCAGCGTCCAGGTAGCGTAGTGCGCCCAGGCGGTCGGCACAATGAGCAGCGCGGCGGGCATGGGCAGCACGAAGCAGAGCGCGCCGCCCAGCCCGCGCTGCCGGCAGTGCCAGCAGACCAGCGCCGTCACCGCCAGGATGACGAGACCGAGCGCCCCGGCGATAGTTCTGGTCGCCAGGACGGGATAGTGGGCGTTGACTCCTTTCGCGACGAGTTGCGTGGCGAGCAGCCGGCCCACGAAAGCATAGAGCGTCTGATTCTCGGCATAGAGCGTGCCACCGCCGAGCGCCGGCAGGACGTGGAAGAGGAAGACGCCGGTATTCGCCGGCCCCGCGCCGAGTGCGCCGAGCGCCAGTAGCGCGACGCCCGCGCCCACGCAGCCCGCCAGCACGCGCCA
>DASUBC010000372.1:0-2403 GCA_035763465.1 Thermomicrobiales bacterium | reverse complement strand
CGGCGCCGGCGGACTGGTTCATTCGTTCAAGATTCATAACTAATATAGAGCGACTATAGCACAGGCTGGGCGACAGTCAAGCCCTGGTTGACGCTGCCAGGGACGTGCCGTAGGATAACGCTTACCATTCCGTTCAAATCGCGAATGAAATGATTGCGGGGGTGAAAGGAGTGTTGCCACATGATTGGCGTTATTCCCAGACAGTCGCCGTCCGCGCGTTATCTTGAGGAAGTGCTGCGCCATGCCGGTCTGGCCTGGCAGGCGCTACGCGCGGACGAGCAAGTGGCGGACGGCGCGCGTGGCGGGGTCATCGTCCTCGCGGCCGGCGGAACGTTGCCGGCTGAGACGCGCGCATGGCTGGGCGAATTCGTTCGTCAGGGCGGCGCGCTGGTCGTCAGCGGCGGCACAGCAGGACTGGATGAGCTGCTCGGCGTGGCGGCGGCAGGGGCGCTGGCGGAGGGGTATCTCACCGGCGACGCGAGTCATCCAGTTACCACCGGCCTGACGAGTTCGCTGCACGTCTTCGGCGCTACGCGGCTGCGCGCGACCACCGGCACAAGCCTGGCGCGACTGCTCGATGCGGATCGCCAGCCGACCGGCGCGGATGCGATCGTGCTGCGTGAAGTGGGGCGCGGGCTGGCGCTGACCATCGCGGCCGATCTGCCCGGCTCGATTCTGCGGATTCAGCAGGGCCGGTCCATTGATAGCGACGGCGTGCCGGCGCCCGACGGCACCGCGCCGGTGGACGACGGGATTCTGAAGACTGACGACGGCGTCGTGCTCTCGTGGACGCACGACCGCGAGCGCACCACGCTGGCCGAGCCGGTGCCGGACGACTGCCCCGGTAAGCATCCCGATTTTCCGCGCGGCGACACGCCCTGGTTCGCGCAACCAATCGCCGACGAACTGCGCGTACTGCTGCTGCGCGCGATCGGCTGGGCGGCGACGGCGACCGGCCAGGCGCTGCCGGCCATGGGGTACTGGCCGCGCGGGCTGCCGGCGGTCGGGCTGATCTCGCACGACTCCGACCATAATATTGACGAGACGGCGCGGACGACGCTGGGCATTCTCGACCGAGCCGGCATCAAGTCAACCTGGTGCAACGCCTGGAGTCCGGTGTGGCCTGGCCGGTATACTGCCGAAACGCACAAACTGGTCAAAGCCGCCGGCCATGAGATCGCGCTGCACTACAACGCGCTGCCCGTTGATGGCGGCGCCTGGGGTGAAGACGAGTTTCGCACGCAGCTGGCCTGGCTGCGCCAGGATACCGGCGTCGAGCAGGTCGTCTCTAACAAGAACCACTACCTGCGCTGGGAGGGCGAAGTCGAATTCTTCCGCTGGCTGGAAGCGGCCGGTATCGCCTGCGACCAGTCGAAGGGGCCGAGCAAGAAGGGAAATGTCGGCTATCCCCACGGGTCGTGCCAGACCTGGTTCCCCTATGATGTTGATGCCGGGCGCTTCATTGATGTGCTGGAAATCCCCTTGCAGACACAGGACCTCTGGTGGACCACGCCCTACACCACTGGCCCCGCGAGCGTCGCGCAAGCCCGCAAGCATCATGGCGTGGCGCATTTCCTCTTCCACCAGGTGCATCTGCACCGCCAGCCGGCGGTGGCCCAGGCGCTGCTCGACGTGGTGGCGGAAGGCCGGGCGCAGGGCTTGGAGTGGTGGACCAGCGCGCAAATCAACGACTGGGCACGCGCCCGCCGCGCGATCAGCATCACCAGTGAGCCAAATGGCGACATGGCGCTTCGCCTGCGAATAGCGAGCCAGGCGGCGCTCGCTGGCGCGACGCTGACTGTGCTGCCACCGGCGAATATGGCTGGCCGGCCGGCGCGGGCCCGCACCGCCAGCGGGGCTACAGTCCCAACGCGCGCCGGTGACTTTCACGGCCTGCCGGCCATCGCGCTCGACATTGACCTCGCGGCCGGCACGACGGTGGTTGACCTCTATTTCCAGGCGTGACGATTGGCTCGTTCTCGCACTGCGGGAGTGAGCAGGAGTATGGACGATGACTGACGAGCGACTGGCCTTACATGGCGGCGCGCCGGTGCGGACGGCGCCGCTGCCGAGCGTGAACGACGCCTCCGGGCGCACCTTTGGCGATGAAGAACTCGCCTTGCTGGAACAGGTGATTCGCTCCGGCCGGCTCAACCGGAACAGCGGCTCGATGGTGCGGCAACTCGAAACCGGCTTCGCCGCGTGGGTCGGCGCGGCGCACTGCGTCGCCTCGACCTCCGGCACGTCCGCGCTGCACCTGGCGGTCGGCGCGCTCGATCTGAATCCCGGCGACGAGGTCATCACCACGCCGATCACCGACTTTGGCACGATCATTCCGATCCTGATGCAAAATGGTGTGCCGGTCTTCGCCGATATTGACCCGGAGACCTGGTGCCTCGACCC
>DASUBC010000371.1:0-3808 GCA_035763465.1 Thermomicrobiales bacterium | reverse complement strand
ATGCGACTGGGCATCATGCTGCTTGGCGGCGGACCTTCGGTGAGTGAACTGCTGGCGCGGATCGAGCGCGCCGAGGAGCAGGGGTTCCAGAGCATCTGGCTGCCGAATGTGCGCGGCGCCGATGCGCTGACCGTGCTGGCGCTGGCCGGTGGGCGCACCTCGCGCATCGAACTCGGCACCTTCGTCGTGCCGACCTACCCCCGCCACCCCGCCGCGCTGGCGCAGCAGGCGCTGACGACGCAGGTCGCGACCGGCGGGCGGCTGGTGCTCGGTATCGGCCTCAGTCACCGGGTGACGATGGCCGATGCGCTCGGCTTCGATTTCGATCACCCCATTCGCCACATGCGCGACTACCTGCGGACGCTCGGCCCGCTCATGACCGGCGAGCCGGTGGAGTACAGTGGGCCAGAGATTCGCATCAATGGCTATCAAATTTCCGTGCCGGGCGCGACGCCGCCGCCAGTGCTGGTTGCCGCGCTCGGACCGCAGATGCTGCGGCTGACCGGCACGCTGGCCGACGGCACGGCCATCTGGATGGGCGGGGCGCGCTATCTCAGCGAGCACGCAGTTCCTATAATCACCGCCGCCGCGCGCGAGGCGGGCCGGTCCGCGCCGCGCATCGTCGCCGGCCTGCCACTCTGCGTGACCGCCAACGCCGCCGCCGCGCGGGATTTCGCCAACCAGACCTACGCGCGCTACGGCCAGCTGCCGTCCTATCGCGCGGTGCTGGATAAAAATGACGCCGCCCTGCCGGCCGACGCCGCGCTGATCGGCACGGCGGCCGAGGTGCGCGCGGGCCTGGACGCCCTGGCGAGCGCGGGCGCGACCGACTTCGCCGCGTCGGTCTTCGCGCCTCCCGGCGAGGACACCGCCGCGACCTTCGCGCTGCTGCGCGAGTACGCCGGCCAGCCATGAGCCTCGACCTCCGCCGCGCCGACCCGCCCCGCCAGGCCGATCTGGTGATTATCGGCGGCGGCGTGGTCGGCGCGGCCACCGCGTTCTTCGCCGCCCGCGCCGGCCTGCGCCCGCTGCTGCTCGAACGCCGCCCCGCGCTCGCCACGCTGACGACCGCCGCCGCGACCGGCTCCTTCCGCCTCCAGTTCGACAACCCGGAAGAACTGGCGCTGGTGCGCGAATCGGTTGACCTCTATCTTAACTTCACGGAAGTCACCGGCCAGCGCGAGTATGACCCGGCGGCGCGGCAGCAGGGTTATCTCTGGGTAACGTGCGACCCGGCCACCGCCGCCTGGCAGCGCGAGCTGGTTGCGCGGCAGCACGGCTGGGGGCTCGACGATGTAGAAATCCTGTCCGGCGACGAGGCGCGGCGGCGCTTTCCCTATCTAGCGCCGGCCGTCATCCAGGCGCGGTTTCGGGCGGGCGATGGCCTGCTGGATCAGAAACGCGCCGCGCTCGGCCTCGCCGCCGCGTCCGGCGCGACGATCGTCACGGGCTGCGGCGCGACCGGCTTCCAGCTCGCGGGCGGCCGGCTGACCGCTGTCGAGACGACCGCCGGCCCGATCGCCACCGACACCGCCATCATCGCCGCTGGACCATTCGCCGGACCGCTCGCCGCGACCGCCGGCCTGACCCTGCCGCTGACCAATATCCGCCGCCAGAAGGTTATTCTGCCCGAACTGCCGCAGGCGCCGCCCGGCGCGCCGATGACGATTGACGACGACATCGGCACGCACTGGCGGCCCGCGTTGCGCGGCGCCTATCTGCTCGGCGCCGACCCCGACACGCCGCCCGGCCCGCCGCTGGAGGACGTGCTGCCCGACGCCGATCTGGCGCTGCGCCTGCTCGACCCGGCCAGCCCGCTCGCCGCCGCGCGCAGCGCCCCCTTCTGGGCGGCGGTCTGGGCGCACGGCGGTGCGCACTGGTCCATCCAGGCCGGGCAATACACCATGACGCCCGACAGCCGGCCCCTGATCGGCCCGGCCACCATCCCCGGCCTCTGGCTCAACGCCGGCTACGGCGGGCACGGCGTGATGGCCAGTCCCGGCGGCAGCCATCTGCTGCTCGATCTCCTCACCGGCCGGCGCAACCCCGCCGACAACCCCTTCCGCCCGGACCGCGCCTTCACCGCCCCTGCCGGTCGGGCGCTGTAGGGAGTAGGGAGTAGAGAGCGGTTCAGGCGAGCATGGCGCCTGACTGCGGGTGCAGTGGCGCTGAGGGTTACCCCGGATTTCAATCCGGGGCTAGGGGCTGCGGCCACAAAGTCCCCTGTGGGGACTGGGTTCATTACGAGGCTGGCGCTGGTTACTGGCACAGTGGTTGGTTGGCTCCAGTCCCGTCAGGGAATTCGTGGCCGCGGGCCATCTAGCGCCAACTTTAGTCGCAGCTGTCCACCACGGCGCCGTGCTGGCCTAACCATTCTCACGACTCACGACTCACGCACTCACGACTCAGATGACAGCGGTATACTATTTGCGACTGGCGCGGTGAGACGGCGGTTTTTCTGGCGGGGAAAGGAAACCTGGGACCATGACCAGCGCGCATGGCGACGATACCCGACCGGGTGAGCGTAGCGTCATTCTGGGCGCGTGTCGCACGCCGTTCGGTAAGCTCGGCGGCGCGCTCGCGCCGCTGACGGCGACCGACCTGGGCGGCATCGTCATCAAGGAGGCGATTCGCCGCGCCGGGATCGCGCCCGGCGACGTCGAGCATCTGCTTATAGGCCAGGTGCTCCAGGCCGGCGCGGGCCAGATTCCGTCGCGCCAGGCCGGGTTCAACGCAGGGCTGCGCGCGACCGTCACCTCCGACACACTCAATCGCGTCTGTGGCAGCGGTCTGCGCGCCGTCACGCTGGCCGATGTGCTAGCGCGAGCGGGCGAGTACCAAGTGATCGTGGCAGGCGGCATGGAGAGCATGTCAAACGCGCCCTACCTTTTGCCCAAAGCCCGCTTCGGCTATCGCCTGGGTGACGGCGTGCTGGTTGACGCGCTGGTTCACGACGGCCTGACCTGCGCGGTCGCCGGTGTCCACATGGGCGTGCATGGCAGCAACGTCGCGGCGGAGGAGCAGATCACACGCGAAGAGCAGGACCGCTGGGCATTGCGTTCCCACCAGTGCGCGGTCGCGGCGATTGAAGGGGGGCGCTTCGCGGAAGAGATCGTGCCGGTTGATGTGCCGGGCCGCCGGGGCGTTACCGTCGTTGACCGCGACGAAGCACCCCGCCCCGATACCTCGCTGGAACAGCTCGCGCGGTTGCAGCCGGCGTTCGACCCCGCCGGCACGGTCACGGCGGGCAATGCGCCCGGCGTCAATGACGGCGCGGCGGCGCTCGTCGTCACGAGCGCGGCGTGGGCGCGCGAGCACGGACTGAGGCCGCTGGCGACGATCGTGGCGCACGCCACCGCCGCCTGGGACGTGCCCTATCTCGCCTATACTCCCGCGCTGGCCGCGCAAAAGGCGCTCGACAAAGCGGGACTATGCCTGAAGGATATTGACCTCTTCGAGATCAACGAAGCGTTCGCCAACGTAACGATCATCGCCGCGCGCCGCCTCGGCCTGCGCGAGTCCGACCTGGAGCGCCTGAACGTCAACGGCGGCGCCATCGCGCTCGGGCACCCGATCGGTGCCAGCGGCGCCCGCCTCGTCACCACGCTGGCCTACGAACTCCGGCGGCGCGGCGGCGGGCGCGGCCTCGCAGCGATCTGTAGCGGCGGCGCGCAGGGCGACGCCATGATTATCGAAGTGACGAGTGATGAGTGACGAGTGATGAGCGGTTCATATCGGCGCGGTGCTGGTCGCTCGCACCGCGCTAGTCCAATGCTACTCGTCACTCGTCACTCATCACTCGTCACTC
>DASUBC010000370.1:0-12724 GCA_035763465.1 Thermomicrobiales bacterium | reverse complement strand
GTGGATCAGGCTGCTGGCGCGGGTGTGAGGCGGAGGAGCGGCTGACCGTATTCAACTGGCTGCCCGTTTTCAACCAGAAACTCGGCGGCGACGCCGCCCACCTCGGCCACGATTTCGTTCATAATCTTCATGGCTTCGATGATGCCGATTGTCTGGCCTGGTTCGACCGCATCACCGATGTCTACGAAGTCCAGCTCACCTGGCGCAGGGGCGCGATAAAACGTGCCGATCATGGGCGCTGTGACGAGCGGCCCATCGGTGTCGGTATCGGTTGCGCCCGGTGCGCTGGTCGTGATCGCCACCGCCGGATGGGCCACGCCGGTATCCGGACCCGCCGCGCCGCGCGCGCGCAGGCGCAACTTGACAGTGGCGGTTTCGAGCTGCAAATCGGAGATGCCACCTCGCCCCATCATGTCAATGAGGGCGCGCACATCGGTGGTCAGACCCTCCGGTAGACCGGAGGGCAGTGGTGAATCAGGGACAGCAGGTTCAGTCGAACCGTTGGCTTGCTGCTGCTCGATTGCCATGAATCCTCTATCGCCTAACTGGTGACGCGCTCCAGGTACTGGTTGGTGCGCGTGTCAATCTTGACCAGATCGCCCTCGTTGAGGAAGAGCGGCACGTTCACGACCAGACCGGTCTCCAGCGTGGCCGGCTTCGTGCCGCCGGTGGCGGTGTCGCCCCGCAGGCCCGGATCGGTGCGCTCGATGCGGAGCACCGCCGAGACCGGAATCTCCACGTCAATCGGCTTCCCCTGATAGGTCAGCAGGTCTATGGACTCGTTCTCCTTCAAGTAGTTTACGGTGTTGCCCAAGACGTCCGCAGTCAACGGGAACTGCTCGAAGGATTCCGTGTCCATGAAGTGGTATTCGTCACCCTCGCGGTAGAGGAACTGGATCGTCTGCCGTTCCAGCCGGGCGACGTTGAACTTACTGCCATTCTGGAACGTGCGCTCGGTGATCGATCCCGTGCGAAGATTTCGCATCGAGAGGCGCACGAACGCGCTGCCGCGCCCCTGCTTGATGTGCTGATAATCGAGCACGCGCACCAGCTCGTTATCGAGTTCGATGGTCAGGCCCTTCCGCAGACCACCAGTATCAACAACTGCCACAACTCCTCCTCAAGGCTAACGGTCCGCCAGACGCATAGCGCCGGCGACTCAAACGGTCTGCTTCGGCGCCTGGCTCAAGACCCGCACGCCGGTCTCTTCGACGACGACCAGATCCTCGATCCGCACGCCGCCCCAGTCTGGAATGTAAATGCCCGGCTCGATCGTCAGCGTCGCGCCGGCCGGCAGCGGCGTCTCGACACCCGCCGCGGCGCTCGGCGCTTCATGCACGCGCACGCCGACGCCGTGCCCGAGACCATGCCCGAAATACTCGCCATAGCCGGCCGCACCGATCACATCGCGCGCCAGGGCGTCGGCGGCCTCGCCGGTCATCCCCGCCCGGATACCGTGTTCGGCGGCCTCCACGGCGCGCAGCACTGTCTGATAGACCGTCCGCGCCCGCGCCGTCGGTTCGCCGAGGATAACGGTGCGCGTCAGGTCGGCGGCATAGCCGTCAACCTGGGCGCCCATGTCAATCGTAATCGGCAGCCCTGTGCCGACTGGGTCGTCGGTCGGTTCGTGGTGCGCGAACGCGCCGTGCGCGCCCGCTGCGACGATCACGGGGAAGGCGAGCGCCTCAGCGCCACCCTCGCGCATAGCACGTTCGAGCGCCCAGGCGACCGCGCGCTCGGTCTGGTCCGGCCGCATGGCGCGTGCCACAGCCGTGAACGCCGCGTCGGTGATCGCCACAGCTCGCGCGATCTTCGCCAGCTCGTCCTCGGACTTGACCAGGCGCAGGTCGCTGACCAGTTCGCCGACCGGCACGAACTCGACTGCGCCGCCGGTTTCTTGCTCCAGCGCACGATAGGTGGCGACCAGCAGTGCGTTTTCCTCGAAGCCAAGCCGCTGCACACTGGCGTCGCGCAACAGTTCCGCCAGCGTTTCCTCCAGTCGCCGGCCGCGCCGCACGATCTGGTAGCCGGTTGCCTGCGCGCGAGCCTGGTTTTCGTTGGTGCCGCTCACAATCAGGAACGATTGCTCGCCCGTGATGAGCAGGCACCCCGCCGATTCGTTCGGGGCGATGTCGCCGGCCGTGAAGCCGCTGAGATAGAACCGGTTCGAAGGATGCGTGATCAGGAGCGCATCGAGTCCGCGTTGCTGCATCTGCGCGCGTACATCGGGTATTCGCTGCGCCATGCTTGCTCCTTTTCCTCCCTCGCGCATCACAACGGCGCCCGCGAAGGGGCGCTGCGGCAATTATGGCTGAACGAGAGGGAAACTGGCAAGGTGAACCGCCAAGACGCCAAGCACGCCAAGTACGCCAAGCGGATTCGTTCTTCTCTCTTTCTTGGCGTGCTTGGTGTCTCCTTGGCGACTTGGCGGTTCATCTCGCAGTCCGCATTCGACAAGCATGGTCATTGGGCGTAGAGTTAGCGCCTGGTGGAAAACGATGGCCTGGATGGGGATGAGTAGTGATGACGATGGACGGGAATGGTCCGTTGCCGGTGCGGATCACGCGCGTTGATCCGGCGCTGCCATTGCCGGCGTATGAGTCGTCCGGCGCGGTCGGCTTCGATCTGGTGGCGCGGGTCGAGACTACGGTCGCGCCCGGCGCGATCGCGCGCGTCCCCGCGAACGTGATTGTGGAGACGCCGCCGGGCTATATGCTGCTGATCGCCGCGCGTAGCAGCACGCCCGGCAAGAAGGGGCTAACATTGCCGAACGGCATCGGGGTGATTGACCAGGATTACTGCGGGCCGGACGACGAAGTGCAACTGCTCGTCTATAACTTCACCGCCGCGCCGGTGACGGTGGCGCGCGGCGAACGGATCGCGCAAGGCGTCTTCGTGCGCGTCGCCCGCGCGGAGTGGACGGAAAGCGATAACGCCGCGCGTCCCTCGCGCGGCGGCTTCGGCAGCACCGGGGAACGAGTAGAGACTAGGGAGTAGAGGGTTCCTCGTTATCGGCGCCATGCTGATCGGCCAGCGTAGCGCCACTGATGAGCAACTCCCTACTCTCTACTCATCACTCGTCAGGCGACGAAACGATGCGGCATAATGTACGATGATACTGGCGCCACGGCGGCTGGTGGGCGCCGCGCCAGCTGATATGACACAACGATGGGAGATCGCGGGTGGATGAGCAAGGACGGCGACGGCCGGCCGATGTACTGCGTGGATTGATTCCCTGGATCACGCCCGTGCCTGCGGATCTCACTGGCGCGCCGATCGTGCTAGAAGGCGAGCACATTACCTCAATTCTGCCCTATGACCGGCCTACCGATTTTCTCTGCCGCGTGCGGATCTCGCCCGACGGTAAAATCGCCGAAGGCATCCACATCGTTGACGCGACGCGCTGCCAGGGCCACCGCTTCGGCACGCCGCTGCTGCCCGGTTCCACGCTCGGCGATCTGCTCTATCTCACCTTTGGCGTGCTGGTGCGCCACAGTACCTTGCTGCCGCCGGCCATGCTGGAAGGCAAAATCGGTGTACGGGCGCGCGATGAGGACTTTCGTTACCGGCGGCGCGTTGCGCCCGGCACCGAAGTGACGATCGGTGTCGAACTGCTGGGGCGGCGTGGCGACTTACTGGCCGCGCATGGCTGGGCTTCCGCGCTGGGCGAAACGGTCTTCGACGCGCGCCGCTGCTGGATCGGCCTGCTCACGCCGGAACAGGGCGCGCGACAGCCGGGCGACGAGTGAGGGCAAGCCCCACCCTATCAGGGATTCAGTACTGAGAGCAGCGTGAGCCGGCGCTTGCCGATTTGCCACTGGTCGCGGCGCTGATAGGCGTCGTGCCGCACCCGCTGGACCTTGTCGGTGGCGATGGCGACGACGGCGCGCGCGGTAAGGTTCGGACGTAGCGCCTCCAGGAGCCGCCACAGTGGTGCTTCAGTTGAGGTGGACGCCTCATCCAGTGTTGTCCAGGCGGTTTGCTGACCATAGGGCACGTCGGCGATGACGAGATCAACGGCGGCGCCGGCCAGTCCCGCGCGCATGTCGGCGGTGTTCAGCGCGTCAGCCTGAAAGACGGCGGTCGTGATAGTTCGCTGATTTGTGAGTTCCACCTGTCGCTCGTGTAACGCCGCCGCGTGGTTCAGGGCTTCCTGATGCGCAGGCTTGCCATAGCGCGCCGCCAGATCGGCCAGCGCCGCCCGGCGCGCGTCGAGGCCGGGCAGCGTGACGAGCGCCAGATTCCGGGCCGCCAGTTGCACCGCGTCCGGGTCAATGTCCGAGCCGATGAGCGCGGCGATTGTCTCGCCGTGCAGATAGGCCAACGTTGTCAGGAGTTGCGCGCCGCCGCAGCAGGGGTCGTAGAGCACGTAAGGTGGCGACGCGCCGTCGCCGCGCAGTAGTGCCGCGCCGCGCTGGTAGAGTTCGCTGGCGAGGCGCGCAGGGAAGGCCGGGCGGCCGGGTAGACTGTGCAAGACCTGCCCACTGGCGAACGCCGCATAGTTCAGGCGTTCCCGCGCGAACTGATACGGCATCGGCGCTTGCCTCGTGTCGTGGTGAGCGATTGGCGCTAAAAGATGTTGGCGCCGGGCGCGACTTCCTCGTTCCAGCAACCGATCTGGCGGAACTTGGCGTAGCGGGCGTCGAGCAGCGCATCGAGCGCGCGCGGGTTGTCTTGCGGATAGCGCTTCGTAAGCCGGGCGAGCGCGTCGCGGATAGCGCGTCCAGCGGCGGCGATGGCCGCGTGCGGGTCTTCGTGCGCGGGTGCCGGTTCCGGCACGATGCGGTCGGCGATGCCAAAGGCGAGGGCGTCGGCGGCGGTGACGCGCATCGCGGCGGCGGCGGCCGGCGCTAGTTTGGCGTCGTTCCAGAGGATCGAGGCACAGCCCTCGGGACTGATGACCGAGTAGATCGCGTTCTCAAGCATGATGACTTCGTCAGCTACACCGAGCGCCAGCGCGCCGCCGCTGCCGCCCTCGCCGATCACGGTCGCGATGATCGGCACGCGCAGTTCGGTCAGCGTCTGGATGCATTCGGCAATCGCGATCGCCTGGCCGCGCTCCTCAGACTCGATACCGGGATCGGCGCCGGGGATGTCCACGAAGGTGATCAACGGTAGACCGAACTTCTCCGCCTGCCGCATCAAGCGCCGGGCTTTGCGGAAGCCTTCCGGGTGCGCCATCCCGAAGTGGCGGCGCACGTTCTCCTTCGTGTTCGCGCCCTTCTGGTGGCCGATCACCATCACCGTGCGCCCGGCGCTGTTCAGCCGCGCCAGGCCGCCGACGATCGCGGCGTCGTCGCTGAACGCGCGGTCGCCATGCAGTTCGACGAAATTGCCGCACAGGGCGGCGATGTAGTCGAGCGCGTGGGGGCGCTGCGGCTGTCGCGCGAGTTGCACGCGCGTCCACGCCTCGGGTGCGCCCGTTGTCAGCGACTCATCTTTAGTCGCGCTCACCGTGTCCTCCCATCGTCACCGGCTCTTCCACCGGCGCGATGACGGTCGTCACGACGTCGGGCAGCGCGGGCGTTTCCTGCTGCGTCAGGAGCCGCAACAGCGTGCCGATCGTGTCGCGCAACTCGCGGCGCGGCACGACCAGGTCGAGCAAACCATGATCGAGCATGAATTCGGCAGTCTGAAAACCTTCGGGCAGCTTCTGGCGAATCGTTTGCTCGATCACGCGTTGTCCCGCGAAGCCGATGCGCGCGCCTGGTTCGGCCATCACGATGTCGGCGACCGTTGCGTAGGAGGCGGTGACGCCGCCGTAGCACGGATCGGTCAGCAGCGACAGGTGTGGCAGCCGTGCTGCCGACAGCCGCCGGAGGGCGCCGGTCGTCTTCGCCATCTGCATCAACGAGAAGAGTCCTTCGTACATCCGCGCGCCGCCGGACGCGGAGATCGTCAGCAACGGCAGCCCCTGCTCGGTCGCGCGCTCGGTGGCGCGAGCCATCTTCTCGCCGTACACCGACCCCATCGAAGCGCCGAGAAAGGCGAAATCGCTGACGACGATCGCCAGTGGCTGCTCTTTGATCTGTCCCGCGCCGGTGACGACCATCTCCGGCAGCCCAGACTTGCGGCGATACGTCTCAACCTTGGCGCGATAGGACTCTTCTTTGCCGGGTGGCCCGGCGACGAACTCCAGCGGGTCATCGGCGCACAGCCCGGCGTCCCATTCCTGAAACGACTCGGGATCGAGCAGCATGGCGATCCGCTCGGGCGCCGTCAAGCGAGTGTGGAAGCCGCAATGCTGGCAAACCTTCAGCGACTCCTGAAACTCCTTACCATAGTTGAGTTGCTTGCAATGCGAGCATTTGAAGAACAAGTCCTCCGGCAGATCAGCGCCCTCCGCGCCTTCCGCCGGCTTGAACTTCGGTTGCCGCCTGAAGAGTTCGCGCATTGATTGTCGCTCCCTGGCTCGCCATCCCGCGCTGAAGTTAACGTAAGCGCGGCGCGAAGTATAGCACGTCGCCTAATACTGCTGCCGCTTGTGGCGGCCTGGCGGCCCCCCGCCCCCAATTCTGGAGGGAGCGTCTATTCTAGCGCCGAGGGCTGGTTGCATAGCATCGCGCCGACCCGGGCGACCCCCCCCAGCATTGGGGGACCGGGGGCCGTACGTTTGCCAGCCACGCAGACGGGAACTACAATGCGACCCAACTCTACCGCGCTCAAACCGACCACCACAGTGGCTTACGTGTGGTAGTTGCTATGCCGCATGATCCAGGGAGAACAGGCGATGACGCACGTCAGCGAATTGTTCAATCTCGCGGGCAAGGTCGCGATTGTTACCGGCGGCTCGCGCGGCCTGGGGCGCGAAATTGCTGAAGGGCTGGCGGAAGCGGGGGCGGCCGTAACGATAACTGCCCGGCGCGAGCAGTGGTTGGGACCGACTGAGGAGGCCCTACGGGCAGCTGGCCTCGATGTTACCGCCGCTGTCTGCGATGTCACCGACCCTGCCGCTGTGCAGGCGCTCATTGACGATGTGATAGAGCGAGCGGGCGAGATTGACATCCTGGTGAACAACGCCGGCATTTCCTGGGGCGCGCCGGCGGAGGAGATGCCGGTCGAGCAGTTCCGCCGGGTGCTGGACACCAACGCTACCGGCGCTTTTCTCTGCGCGCAAGCCGCCGCGAAGCAGATGATCGCGCGTGGCGGCGGCGCGATCATCAACACCGCGTCGGTGGCTGGCCTCGTCGGGTCGCCGCCCGGCGTCCTGCGCGCGGCCGGTTACAGCGCCTCGAAGGGCGCGGTGATCGCGCTGACGCGCCAGCTCGCGACCGAATGGGCGCAGTACGGCGTCCGTGTCAACGCGATCGCCCCTGGCTTTTTCCCCACCCGCCTGACCGAAGCCGTGATCGCCCACGGCGGCGAGCGCATGGCCAGCGATGTGCCACTGGGCCGGCTGGGCCAGGAGGGTGAATTGAAAGGTGTCGCCCTCTTCCTCGCCTCCCCCGCCGCCAGCTACATCACCGGGCAGGTCATCGTGGTGGATGGCGGGGCGACGAGCTGGTGAATTGCGGAGCAGACCAGGCGCTTGAAACGAGGAGAACTGGCGATGGCTCGTCTTGAAGGTAAAGTGGCAGTCATCACCGGCGCTGGCTCGGGGCTGGGCCGGGCGATGGCATTGCGCTTCGCGGCCGAAGGCGCGGCGGTGCTGGTGGCCGATGTAGATGAGGCTGGGGGACGGGAAACGGTCGCGCGCATCGCCCAGGCTGGTCACGGCATTGCCGCCTTCCGGCGCGTGGATGTGACCAGCGAGGACGATTGCGCGGGTGCGGTGGCCGAAGCAGTTGAACGCTGGGGCAAACTCGATATCATGGCCGCCAACGCGGGCATCGGCGGCGCAACCGGCAAACCAATGCACATCAGCCTGCTCGATAAGGCCGATTGGGAGCGCGTCATCGCAGTCAACCTGACGGGTGTCTTCCTCTGCGCCAAACATGCATTCCGGGCGCAGCGGCAGGCGGGCGGCGTTATCCTGATCACCGCCTCGGTGGCGGGATTGGAGGGTACGCCGGCGCTCGGCGCGTATGGCCCTTCGAAAGCGGGCGCAATTCAGTTGATGAAAACGCTGGCGCTCGAAGGGGCGCGCTACAACATTCGCTGCAACGCGCTCTGCCCGGTCTGGACCGACACGCCGATGGTAGACGCCTTTGTGGACGCGATGCGCGCCTCCCCGGAGGAGGTTCGCGCGCGTCTCGCCGCTAGTATTCCGCTCGGACGGCTCGGTACGCCCGACGATGTCGCCTCCGCCGCGCTCTACCTCGCTTCCGACGAAGCGTCATTCATCAGCGGCGTTGCCTTTCCAGTTGATGGTGGGCACCTGGCGGGACGGGGGTGATTGCGGAGGGGTGATGGCGGACGAACAAACGGCACGGCTGGCCGCGACGCTAGAGCGGGCGATTGTCGAGGCGGCAGGCGCACCGGCGGCGGTAAGTGGGCTGCGGCCACTAGCCGGCGGGGCGTCGCAGGAAGCCTGGGCGCTCGATGTCACCATCGCCGGTGGGCCGTGGACCGGTCAGTACGCGCTGGTATTGCGCCGCGACATGGGCGGCGCGCTCAGTAGCGCGGTGCTGCCGCGCGACCAGGAATTTGCGGTGCTGCGCGCGATGCACGCGGCTGGTGTGCGCGCGCCGCGCCCCTACTGGTTCTTCCCCGACCTCAGCGGCAATGGCCGTGCCGCGTTTCTGATGGAGCGGTTGGACGGCGAAACCATTGGGCGGCGGCTCGTGCAAGACCCGAAGCTGGCGGAAGCCCGTGCACGCCTGCCGGAGCAAATGGCGGCGGAGCTGGCGAAGATTCACGCGGTAGACCCGGTGGCCGCCGGCCTGGCGTTCCTCCGCGCGCCCGCGCCGGGCCAGTCGGCCGCCTCGCTGACGCTGGACCGCCTGGAAGCCGACCTTCGTGCGGTTGACGAACCGCACCCGGCGCTCGAACTCGGCCTGCGCTGGCTGCGCCAGCATGATTCTGGTCTCGGTCCGCTCGTGCCGATTCACGGTGACTTCCGTCTCGGCAATTTCATTGTTGGTCCGGAAGGGTTGCGCGCTGTGCTCGATTGGGAGAACGCGCACCTCAGCGATCCGCACGCCGACCTCGCCTGGGTTTGTGTGCGCGCCTGGCGCTTTGGCAAGGACGATCTGACGGCGGGCGGCATTACCGACCGCGACACCTTCTTTCGGGCCTACGAGCGCGCCAGCGGCCAGCCGGTGGACCGCGCCCGCGCCTTCTACTGGGAGGTGATGGGCAACCTGCAATGGGCCACCGGTGCACTGGGCCAGGCCCGGCGGCACCTCGGCGGCCTGGAGCCGAGCATTGAGCTGGCCTCACTCGGCCGCATCGCCGCTGAAATGGAACTGGAACTGCTCAACCTTATTGAGTGACGAGTGACGAGTGATGGGTGACGAGGCGAGCTTGGCCGGATGGGTGGGATGCTCTGGGGCTGAAGCCCCGGGGCGCTCTCAACGGCACCACATCCGCTAGCGCCCCCCACCAGGGATTTTTGTGTATTTTGAATATTTTGTGCCAGGGGTAAGGACGGTCGAGAGGGCGCGAGGCCGTCACTCATCACTCACCACTGGAGGGGGCACGATGCAAGACAGGCCAACTGCGCTGGAACTGCTGGCGGCGGTGCGCGAGTTTCTCCAGCAGGAAATCGCGCCAGGGCTTCAGGAGCACCGGCAGCGATTTCGCACGCTGATCGCGATCAATGTGCTGTCGGTCGTCGAACGCGAACTGGCTGGGGAAGAAGACCAGCTGCGCGCGGAGTGGCGGCGGCTGGTGGCGCTGGACAGCGCGCCGGGCCAGCCGGAACCGCCACTGCCTGAGACAGACGCCGCGTTGCGCGCCGACATTGACGCGCGCAAACGCTGGTTGTGTGCGCGTATCCAGGCCGGCGCGGCGGACGACGATCCCTGGCGGGCCGATGTGCTGGGCTACGCGCGCTGGTCCGTTGATGAGAAACTGCGCGTCGCCAATCCGCGTTACCTGGCACGGAGCAAGCAGTGAACGCGAAGTGCGGAATAGGTTGCGACCGGCACAATGCTGACGGACGAGCACCGTGCTGACCTGAGCCATTCCGCATTCCGCGCTCTGCCTTCTGCACTTACCTGTCTGTGCCGCCGCCCGGTAACAGTGTTGCTACGCCGTTGCGGGTTACGGTGAGCGCGTAGGTTCCGTAGTCCGTGATCGCCTGCCCGGTAGCGTTGAGTGGCGCGTCGAAGGTGACGACCGCGACGATGTACTCGTAGCCTGCCAGGTCGGCCAGTTGCGCGGCGCTGAGTGTGCCGAGCTTGGTCGCCGGGTCAATCGCCAGGGGCGTCACGGTGAACTGCCCTGGCTTGATGCCAATGAGTTGCACAGTGTAGGCCGTGGGGATTGGCTGGAACGCCGTGATGTCACCGAAATTGGCGAGACTCTCTTTGCCACCGTCACTCAGCACTGCGCCGTTGATCGCGATGTTGTCGAGCCACCAGCCATCGTTGCTGGCGCTAGTGTCGTTGCCCGACTTCGCCGGGTCGGTGGCATAGTGGAAGGCCAGCAAGATCGTCTGGTTCGCGTAGGCCGAGAGGTCGAACGAAGTCGAGACCCAGCCTGGTGTCTGGCCGCTGAAGCCCGGCCGTTGCGCGGCGATGCGTGGATCGGTCGGGTCACTGGGATCGTTTGATGTGCAGTCAGTCGTGTCGCCGTTGCCCAGGCTGGTGAAGGTCTTGCCGCCGTCGGTCGAGACCTGCACGAAGCCATAGTCATAGCAGTGCTCGATGTCGTAGTAGGTGTCGAACGACAGCGTTTGCGGGCCGTCGCCGAGCGTCACCTTGCCGACCAGCCAGGCATCGTAATCGTTGCCCGCGCCCGACCAGAGCACATCGCCGCTGGCCCACCCGGCCGGGCCACTGGTGCGTGAGCGCCAGGAGAGCGGCCGAACAAGGTCGGGCGCGCCGACAAAGTCGAGCGCGCTGATGCCGGCCGGGTCGGCAATCTTCACGTAGTCCGATCCATAGGGCGGCGCGCCGGGTGTGCCGTACGCCTGGTCGGTGTTGAGGCTGACCATGGCGTGCAACGACTGCACGCTGTAGCGCCCATTGTCGTTCGGCCCCTTCGCGCCATCGTCGAGCAGCTGGTCTACGACCATCGCGACCGCAAAGTCGTGATAGACCTGTTTGAACGTCGTCTGATAACCAAATTGCGCTAGCGTATCTTCGAAACTGGCGATGCCGTGCTTGGGGTTGTTCTGCCAGGCGCGCATGAACTTTGCGCCGCCAAAGTGCTCGTTGACGTAGAGCATGAACGTATATGCGAGGCCATAATCGGCCAGGATTTCATCGTCGCCCTGGTCGCCCCAGCTGGTCAGCGAATTCTCCGCGCCGGAGGTCGCCACGCGCACGCGCTGGCCGTTCACCGTCAGCAGCTGCGTCTCGAAGCCGTAGAACGACTGAATGTGGCTATCGTGGCCGGTCTGCCAGACCGGGCGGTCGGGGAAGCTGTAGCCGTTGATCGCTTCGGCGAAATCGGACATCCCCTCGTTGATCCAGGTCTCTTCGGCCGGGTCGTAGTCGTTGTGGATCAGGTGCTGGTATTCGTGCGCGAAGGTTCCTTCGTAGAGGAAAGGTCGCGCCGTCCGGTTCGTGCAGGGGTCGTTGGTCGGGTCATTGGGCGGATTAGCGCCGGTGCGGTGCTGCCAGTCATACGCGTCAATCGTAATGACGTTGCGATTGAGTACCGTGGCATAAGCCGGACTGAAGAAGCCGGCGATATACGTGGGATAGCGTTGGAAATTGTAGTAGTTATCGTCGCGGACATTGTCAATCAAGATAATGTTGCGGTCGGAGCCAGCATAATAATCGGCAGGGAGATGGTAGAGTTCGGGCAGTGTCGCCTTGCTGCCGTCGCGCGCCTTTGGTGTGCCGAAGTAGCCGGTATCGCCCGGATAGATGCGTTCGTCGAACTGGCCGAGCATGTAGTTGACCTGGTCCTGGGTGATGTCAATCAACCCTCGGCAGTCGCCGATAGGGAATTGCAGGTCGGCGGCGACCCAGACTTCCGCCGATTTCCCGATCGCGCGCAGGGTAAAGGTGCGGAACTCGTAGAAGCCGAGCGCATCGTTCAGCGCAGGGAAGAGCCGCGTCGCGCCGACGTCGTACGTCGCCAGCGCGGTGAGTTCGTCGGCCGGCGCGCTTTGCAGCCCGCTCGCGTTGAAAGGCAGTGTGCCCAGGCGCCGTTCGTCGGGATACCGCGTGTCGCCTGGCGCTGGCGCGGCGCTGGCCGCCTGGACGGTCGCGGCCGGCAGGAAGCCGCCAAGCAGGGTGAAGAGCGTCAGGAGCGCGGCAAAGACCGGGCGCAGGCGTGCCATGGACACACGTCTCCTCGCTACTCGCCGATGGCGGCTCGCCACCTGGCGCACGCATCGAACGGCCCGGTCTACACGACCTAAGCCTGGATCACGGACTTGTGCCGTCACTATACCAGTATTGTTGAGAATTACAATCCCGCCGGGATAAGGGATAGGGGGTAGGGGATAGGCGCTCATCGCGAGGCAATGCTGATAGATCGGCACGATGCTGACGAGAGACTATCCCCTACCCCCTATCCCCTACCCCTCTGAGGGGTAGGTTTTTCATGATGTCACGCCTATCGGCATCGCTTCCACGCGGGCCAATCGCCTACTTGTTGGCCGGGAGGAAGGCCAGGGTTCGGGCAGGAAGCGGCCCAGCGGCAGCGGGTCCCCGCGCAACAG